>JAYFNM010000051.1:0-11342 GCA_034933465.1 Oscillospiraceae bacterium
GCCCGCCCCTGCGCCGAAGCCCCGGAGCGCGCAGAGGCCGCAGAGCGCGCCCGAGCGGCGCGCCGCCGCCCGCCGCGGGGAGCCGGCCGAAAAGCGCCGTCCCGCCGCGGAGCCGCCGCGCCGGACGGAGCGCGCCGCGAGACCCGCCCCCGCCGCGGAGCCGCAGAGCGAGAGGGAGCCGCTCTCCCGCGCGGGAGCCGCCGCAAGGAAGCTCATCGGCGGCGTTTTCGCCGTGTTATGCCTCTTCACGCTGTGCTGGATGCTCGTGAACATCCACCCCGACTCCGGCACTGCGACCGTCTCCTCGGGCGCGAAGCTCGACCTCGCCGCGCAGCTCGACAACTTTGCCAACAACGCCGCGAGCGACGCGCTCGGCGAGCTGACCTACATCAAGAAGGTCTACACCATCCCCGAGAACGACACCGTCGCCCCGAAGCCGAACGCCTCCAAATACGGCTCCACGACCGACCCCGCGCAGATACAGCCCGTCATAGACGCGGCCTCCGCGCTGCTCGAGGGGCAGACGCTCGCCTGGAACCCGGACGCGGACTTTATATCCGGCTCGAGCATACGCTACTATCTCGACGACACCATCCTTGTCCTGACCTGGCAGGAGAACATCGAGGGCAAATGCGTCACCTGCTCCGAGGTGAAGATAGCGGACGGCTCGCAGCTTCGCCGCAAGGTGGCGGGCGACACCTACAGCACCGGCATCCGCTTCTACGCGACCGACATGGCGAAGGAATGCAACGCCGTCGTCGCGATAAACGGCGATTTCTACGATTTCCGCACGATAGGCGTGACGGTGTATCAGCGCCAGCTCTACCGCTTTGTCCCCGACAAGCTCGACTCCTGCTCCTTCACCTCCTCCGGCGACATGCTCTTTTCCTACGCGGGAGAGTTCACGGACGAGGCCTCGACGCAGCAGTTCGTCAACGATAACGACGTGCTCTTCACGGTCTCCTTCGGCCCCGTGCTCGTCGATAACGGGGAGCTGCGCACCATAGAGAGCTACCCCATAGGCGAGATAGAGCGCACCTACTCGCGCTCTGCCATCGGACAGCTGGACAAGCTGCACTACCTGCTCATGACCGTTAACTATGCCGACGGCTTCACCGTCACCGCCACCGTCAACCAGATGGGTCAGTTCATCCACAGCAAGGGTGTGCAGAAGGCCTATGAGCTCGACGGCGGGCAGACCTCCATCATTGTCATGGACGGCGCGGCCGTAAACCATGTGGACTGGGGCAACGAGCGCACCATGAGCGACCTCATCTACTTTGCCACGGCGATCCCGGAGCAGGAGGCGGCGCAATGAATCCAATAGCCATTTACAGCGGGAATACCGTAATATACTGGAGCTCCATCATCATCTGCCTCGGCGTGGCGGCATGGTTCGCGCTGAGCCTTGCGCTCTACGTCTCCCACGGGGGGCGCGCCGCGGCGATGTGGGTGCTGCTGCCGCTCGCCGCGGCGCTGTCAGTACCCTTCTCGCGCATTATCCACTGGTATTGCCACGCGGAGCAGTACGCGGGGCTCGCCTCCGCGCTGACGGACTATTCCACCGGCGGCTACTGCCTGCCGGGTATGCTGCTGGGCGTCTTTCTCGCGGTGCTCATCGTCTCGAAGCTCCGCTTCGCCGACAGCGCCGCGGAGCTCTTCGACGCGCTCGCCCCCGGCGCCGCGCTCGGCCTCGCGCTCATACGGCTCAGCGCCCTGTTCAACAGCTCCTGCCGCAGCACGATAATCATCCGCAGCGAGACCTTTCAGCATCTGCCCATAGGCTCCGGCATCACGACTTCCTCCGGCGGCACGGAATACCGCTTTGCAACCTTTTTTGTGCAGTTTATGCTGCTGCTCGTCCTCATGGCGCTGCTCCTGCGCTTTTACCGGAGAAGCCGCGGCGCGGTGATGAAGCGCGGCGTTCAGCGCGGGCATGTCGCGCTGCTGTTCCTCGTCTTTTACAGCGCCATGGAGCTCGTGCTCGACAGCACGCGCTATGATTCGAGCTTCCTGCGCCTCAACGGCTTTGTGAGCCTTGTGCAGATAGTCAGCGCCGTGTCCATCCTGCTGGTGCTGATATATTACAGCCGCCAGTCGGTCAGGGCCAACGGCCTGCGGCCGTACCACTGGCTCCTCTGGGTCGGCTATTTTGCGACCCTCGCCGCCACCGGCGCCTTCGAATACCTCGTGCAGCGCCACGGCAACTGGTATCTGCTGTGCTACAGCGTCATGTCCGTGAGCTGCCTCGGCATGGCGGTGACAGTCCTTGTCATGTACCGCACGCTCCTTGTAAAGCGCGCGGCGGATTAGAATAAAACATAAAACGGCCTGTGCGAGAATGATTCGCACAGGCCGTTTTATGTTCAGTGCATGGGCGAGCCCGGAGCGCCGCTCCGTATCGGAGAGGAACGACACGGGGGGCGTTCCATACGGGCGCGGCGTCCCGCCTGTCATTCTGGGCGGAACGACACGGGGGTCATTCCCTACGGGCGCGGCGTCCCGCCTGTCATTCTGAGCGGAACGACACGGGGGGTCGTTCCCTACGGGCGCGGACTACCCACCGCCTGTCATTCTGGGCGGAACGACACGGGGGTCGTTCCCTACGGGCGCGGCGTCCCGCCTGTCATTCTGTGCGGAACGACACGGGGGTCGTTCCCTACGGGCGCGGACTACCCCCCGCCTGTCATCCTGAGCGCAGCGAAGGATCTTTCTCAAATCGCCGGGCGGCTTTCGATGCGGATGACGACTTGTTTTTCAGCCGCCCTGCTTCGCCTGCTTTATCGACAGGGAAATGCGGTGCTTCTTTTCATCGACCTCGAGCACGGCCACCTTCACTATATCGCCCACGGACAGCAGCTCGCTCGGATGGCGGATGAATTTGTCGCTGATCTGCGAGACATGGACAAGGCCGTCCTGGTGGACGCCGATATCCACGAACACGCCGAAATCAATGACGTTTCTGACCGTGCCAGTGAGGAGCATCCCGGGCTTGAGATCCTTAATGTCCAGCACGTCCTGCCGCAGCAGCACTGGGGGCAGCTCGTCGCGCGGGTCGCGCCCGGGCTTCAAAAGCTCGGCGATGATGTCCCTGAGCGTCGGCTCGCCGACGGCGCAGAGCTCCGCCGCCTTTTGCGCGCCGCAGGCCTCAAATCTGGCCGGCAGCTCCGCTATCCCGCCCGCGGCGACGTCGGCGAGCGTATAGCCGCAGAGCGCGAGCAGCTTTTCGGCCGCCTCGTAGCTCTCCGGGTGCACGGCGGTGTTGTCCAGCACCTGAGCGCTCTCCGGCACGCGCAGGAAGCCCGCGCACTGCTGAAAGGCCTTCGGTCCGAGCTTAGGCACCTTGTTTATCTGCTTTCTCGCGGTAAAGGCGCCGTTTTCCTCGCGGTAGGCGACGATGTTTTTCGCTGTCGTCTTCGTCAGACCCGAGACGCGCTCCAGCAGCGACGGAGAGGCCGTGTTTATATCCACGCCGACCGCGTTGACGCAGTCCTCCACGACGCCCGTCAGCGTCTCCTCCAGCTTTGCCTGCGGCATGTCGTGCTGATACTGGCCGACGCCTATGGCCATCGGGTCTATCTTCACGAGCTCCGCCAGCGGGTCCTGAAGCCGCCGCGCTATCGACACGGCCGAGCGGAGGTTCACGTCGTACTCCGGGAATTCCTCGGAGGCGAGCTTGGAGGCCGAGTATACCGACGCGCCCGCCTCGTTCACTATGGCGTAGGCCTGCGCGCCGCCGAGCTCGCGGAGCAGCTCGACGGTCATCTGCTCCGTCTCGCGCGAGGCAGTGCCGTTGCCGATGGCGATATGCTCGACGCCGTGCTTTATGATGAGCGCGGCGAGGGTGCGTATCGCCTCTTTCTTCCGGTTCTCGCTGAAGGTCGGATAGACGACGGCGGTGTCGAGCACCTTGCCGGTGCCGTCCACCACGGCGACCTTGCAGCCGTTGCGGTAGCCGGGGTCGAGCCCCATGGTCACTCTGCCCTTCACGGGCGGCTGCATCAGCAGCGGCCTGAGGTTGAGCGCGAACATGCGTATTGCGCCCTCGCAGGCCGTGTCCATCAGCGCGCCGCGCGCCTCCCGCTCCAGCGACGGCCATATGAGCCGGTCGTAGGCGTCCTCCGCGGCGGCGCGGACAAAGGTCATCGCGCTGCTGCCGGGGACTATGACAGCCCGGCGCAGCCGCTGCAAGGCGAGCTCGCGGTCGAGCTCGAGGGAGACCTTCAAAAAGCCCTCCTTCTCGCCGCGGTTTATCGCGAGTATCTGGTGCCCCTGCAGCCTGTCCGCCCGCTGTGAGAAATCATAGTACAGCCGGTAGACCGAGTCCTCCTCCTTCGCCGCCTTCGACACCAGCACCGCGCCGCCCCAGATGAGCGCGCGCAGCGTTTTCCGTATCTCCGCGTCGTCGGAGATGAGCTCCGCCACGATGTCCGACGCGCCGGAGAGCGCGTCCGCCACAGTCTCCACGCCCTTTTCGGCGTCTGTATATTCCCGCGCCAGCTCCTCCGGCGCGGGCAGCCCGGCGCTCTGCGCCAGCAGCGTCTCGGCCAGCGCGCCGAGACCCTTTTCCCGCGCGATGGTGGCTCTGGTGCGGCGCTTCGGCTTATACGGCCGGTAGATATCCTCGAGCGCCGCGAGCGTCGGGGCGTCGTCTATCGCCGCGGCCAGCGCCTCCGTCAGCTTTCCCTGCTCTGCCACGGACGCCTTCACCGTGTCGCGGCGCTCCTGTAACGAGCGGAGGTATTCGAGCCGCTCGCCGAGCGTGCGCAGGGCGGTGTCGTCCATCGCGCCGTGCAGCTCCTTGCGGTAGCGGGCGATGAAGGGGATGGTGTTCCCCTCGTCGAGCAGCTGTATAACGTTGTCGATGTGGCTCTGCGGGCGGTCGAGCTCGCGCGCCAGTATCCGGTTTATGCTCTCCAATGCCAAGTCTCCTTTTGTGTTGTCGGCGGACGTCCCGCCTCCGGGTATTTTAGCACAAAACCGCCCCCCGCTCAACCGCCAATTTTCCGCCCGGATATTGCCGATTTCGGCGCGGCGGATAATAGTTACGTTGAGCGCTTCGGCGCTCAGGGACAGGGCCGGGCGACCCCCGTTCCGAGGCGCGCTTGGCAAAGAAGCGGTGGTAAACTACAGACCTCCCGGCCGCCTTTCGGCGGACGGGAGGTCTGTAGTATTTGCGTTTGGAATTATTCGTAGAGCGATTTGAGCTTCATCAGGTGGTCGTAGCGAGCCTTGGCGTTCTCCTCGGAGGCCTCGAACAGGGAGTCGGCTCTGTCGGGGAACTCCCGGGTCAGACGGCTGTAGCGGGCTTCGTTCATCAGGAACTCCTGATAGCCGCCGGCCGGAGCCTTGCTGTCGAGCGTGAAGGGAGTCTCGGCGTCGGGATTGAAGCGGAAGAGGTTCCAGTAGCCGCACTTGACGGCCTTCTCCATCTCCTTCTGGCAGTTCTCCATGCCGCCCTTGATGCTGTGCATCTCGCAGGGGGAGTAGCCGATGATGAGGGACGGGCCCTTGTGAGCCTCGGCCTCGGCAATGGCCTTGAGCGTCTGGACGTTGTTCGCGCCCATGGCGACCTGCGCCACGTACACATAGCCGTAGGTCATGGCCATCTCGGCCAGGCTCTTGGACTTGATCTCCTTGCCGGCCGACGCGAACTGGGCGACCTGGCCGATGTTGGAGGCCTTGGAGGCCTGTCCGCCGGTGTTGGAGTACACCTCGGTGTTGAACACGAAGATGTTGACGTCCTCGCCGGAGGCCAGAACATGGTCAACTCCGCCGTAGCCTATATCGAAGGCCCAGCCGTCGCCGCCGAAGATCCACACGGACTTCTTGTTGAGGTAGTCCTTCTTGCGGAGTATCTCGGCGCTCGCGTCGCAGCAGGGGCCGTTGGCCTCGAGCAGGGCGATCAGGCGCTTGGAGGGCTCCTGGTTGGCGTTGGTGTCGGCATAGGTGTCGAGGTAGTCCTGAGCGGCCTTCTTTATCTCTTCATTGCCGGCGTTGGCGGCGACATACTCGACGCTCGCCTTCATATCGTCGCGGATCTTCTTCTGGCCGAGGTAGATGCCGAGGCCGTGCTCCGCGTTGTCCTCAAAGAGGGAGTTGGCCCATGCGGGACCCTTGCCCGCCTTGTTGACGGTGTAGGGGGAGGTGGCGGCGGGACCGCCCCAGATGGAGGAGCAGCCGGTCGCGTTGGAGATTATCATGTGATCGCCGAAGAGCTGGGTGACGAGGCGGGCGTAGCTGGTCTCGGCGCAGCCCGCGCAGGAGCCGGAGAACTCCAGATACGGCTGTGCAAACTGGCTGAACTTGACGTCGGTCGGGACAAACATCTCGGGCTTTTCGGAGACGTTTGCGACCATGTAGTCGAAGACCTGCTGCTGATCCTCCTGGCTCTCCAGAGGCGCCATTTCTATCGCGTGCACGCCGCACTGGCCGATGCAGACGCCGCAGCCCATGCAATCCATCGGGGAGACGGCCATGGCGAACTTGTACACGTCCTTGCCCTTGCCGACCTTGATGGGGACGATCTTCGCGTTGGCGGGAGCCGCGGCGGCCTCGGCCTCGGTCAGGGCAAAGGGGCGGATGGTGGCGTGGGGGCAGACGAAGGCGCAGCGGTTGCACTGTATGCACTTCTCGGCGTCCCACTTCGGGACGGAGACGGCTATGCCGCGCTTCTCATATGCGGACGCGCCGAGCTCAAAGGTGCCGTCGGCGTGGTCAACGAAGGTGGATACGGGCAGAGAGTCGCCGTCCATCCTGTCGATGGGGTCGAGGATGCTGCGAACCATCTTGACGGTCTTCGGGCGGCCGGTCTCTTCGACGGCCTTTCCGTCGTCGCTCGCGTCGGCCCAGGAGGCGGGCACATCGACCTTGGTATAGGCGGTGGCGCCGGCGTCGATGGCGGCGTAGTTCATATCGACGACGTCCTGACCCTTCTTGAGGTAGGAGTGCAGGGCGGCGTCCTTCATGTGCTGGATGGCCTCGGCCTCGGGCATGACCTTCGCGAGGGAGAAGAAGGCGGACTGGAGGATGGTGTTGGTGCGCTTGCCCATGCCGAGCTTCTTTGCGAGGTCTATGGCGTTTATCATGTAGAGCCGGATGTTGTTCTTGGCGATGTAGCGCTTGGAGGCCGCGTCAAGGTGCCCCTCGAGCTCCGCGAAATCCCACTGGCTGTTCACGAGGAACACGCCGCCGGGTCTGACGTCGCGCACGATGGGGAAGCCCTTGGTTATATAGGAGGGCACGTGGCAGGCGACGAAGTCGGCCTGGTTGATGTAGTACGGGCTCTTGATGGGCTTGTCGCCGAAGCGCAGGTGGCTGATGGTCACGCCGCCGGTCTTCTTGGAGTCGTACTGGAAGTAGGCCTGGACGAACTTGTCGGTGTTGTCGCCGATGATCTTGATGGAGTTCTTGTTCGCGCCGACGGTGCCGTCGCCGCCGAGACCCCAGAACTTGCACTCGATGGTGCCCGCGGCCGCGGTGTTGGGGGCGGGAACCTCCTTGAGGGACATGCCGGTGACGTCGTCCACGATGCCGAGGGTGAACTGGCGCTTCGCGTCGGCCTTGTTGAGCTCATTGTACACGGCGAAGACGGAGGCGGGGGGAGTGTCCTTCGAGCCGAGGCCGTAGCGGCCGCCGATGACGGAGATGTCCGTCCTGCCGGCGTTGGCAAGGGCTGTGACGACGTCGAGATACAGGGGCTCGCCCTGAGCGCCCGGCTCCTTGGTGCGGTCGAGGACGGCTATCTTCTTCGCGGTGGCGGGGATGGCGGCGAGGAGCTTGTCCGGGCAGAAGGGGCGGAACAGGCGAACCTTGATAAGGCCGACCTTCTCGCCCTGCGCGGTCAGATAGTCGATGACCTCCTCGGCTACGTCGCAGATGGAGCCCATGGCGATGATGACGCGGTCCGCGTCGGGAGCGCCGTAGTAGTTGAAGAGCTGATAATCGGTGCCGAGCTTTGCGTTGACCTTGCCCATGTACTCCTCGACGATGCCGGGGACGGCCTCATAGTACTTGTTGGAGGCCTCGCGGTTCTGGAAGAAGATGTCGCCGTTCTCGTGGGAGCCGCGCATCGTGGGGTGCTCGGAGCTGAGAGCGCGGGCGCGGAAGGCCTCGACGGCGTCCATATCGACCATGTCCTTGAGATCGTCATAGTCCCAGACCTGGATCTTTTGCAGCTCGTGAGAGGTGCGGAAGCCGTCGAAGAAGTTGACGAAGGGGACGCGCCCCTTGATGGCGGCGAGGTGGGCGACGGGGGAGAGGTCCATGACCTCCTGCACGTTAGACTCGGCCAGCATCGCAAAGCCGGTCTGACGGCAGGCCATAACGTCGCTGTGATCGCCGAAGATGTTCAGGGTGTGGCTGGCGACGGTGCGCGCGCTCACGTGGAAAACGGCGGGCAGCAGCTCGCCGGCGATCTTGTACATGTTGGGGATCATCAGCAGCAGGCCCTGAGAGGCCGTGTAGGTGGTGGTCAGAGCGCCCGCGTTGAGCGAGCCGTGGACGGCGCCGGCAGCGCCGGACTCAGCCTGCATCTCCTGAACCTTGACGGTCGAGCCGAAAACGTTCTTCCGGCCGGCGGCGGACCACTGATCGACATAGTCGGCCATGGGGCTGGACGGGGTGATGGGGTAGATAGCCGCGACTTCGGTAAACGCATAGGATACATGGGCGGCGGCATTGTTGCCGTCCATCGTTTTGAAGTGTCTCTGCATGTCTATATTCATCTCCATATATAATATTGAAAAGCCGTGTCCGCACAGCAGGCCGCGCCCAGCGCGGCGCGCTGAACGGCAGGCATAATCGGACGCTATAAGTTTAACATCATTTCACCGGATTGTAAACATATAACACGTACAAAAAACATCGAAAAGGCCGCTTTTTTGGCGGCGGAAATTGTAATTCATAGCCAGAAAAGGCGGGGGAGCTTAAAAAGAAAGAATTTATTCTTGTACTTTTACAGAGGATGTATTATAATCATAAAATCGGTCTTGCGCCATGCGCTTTGCCCGATAAAACGCTGTTTCATGAGGAAGGAGCTCGTCAGATATGGTGAATATAGTTAACGAAAAGGGCCGGATAAGCATCACAAGCGACGTCTTTACCTACCTCGCCGGCGACGCGGCCACAAGCTGCTTCGGCGTAAAGGGTATGGCCGGACGCAGCAAGGAAGGCGGACCGCTGCAGCTTCTGCGCAGGGAGTCCATGTCCAGGGGCGTTGAGGTCCGCTTCAACGACGACGGCAGTATTTCACTTGAGCTTCATATCGGCGTTGATCACGGCGTGAACATCAGCGCCGTCTCGCGCAGTATAATGAACGAGGTCAGCTACAAGCTGCAGAAGTCTACCGGCGTGCCGGTGAAAAACGTAGACGTATATATAGACACGATTATTGGATAAGCCGTTTGCTGCGTATCCCCCGGAGGTGCTTCACTTGAGAGATTATATCGATGCCGCCGCGTTTAAGGAGATGATCCTTTGCGCCGCCGCGGCGCTTCACGCGAATATAAAGACCATAAACGAACTGAACGTCTTCCCCGTGCCGGACGGCGACACCGGCACCAACATGGGGCTGACGCTCGATAACGCCGCGACGGAGCTGCGCAAGAGGAGCTTCACCGCGGTGGACGCCGCGGCCGACTGCGTCTCCTCCGCGCTGCTGCGCGGCGCGCGCGGCAATTCCGGCGTCATCCTGTCCCTGCTTTTCCGCGGCATATCCCGCCGCCTCAAGGGCACGGAGACCGCGGGCGCCGTGGAATTTGCCGGCGCCATGGCCGACGGGGTGGCCGCGGCCTACAAGGCGGTCAGGAAGCCCGCCGAGGGCACTATTCTGACCGTCTCCCGTCTCGCCTCCGCCGCCGCGGTGGAGGCCGCCGCAGCCGGGGCGAGCCTTGAAAACACCCTCGTCTGCGCCATCAAGGCGGGCGACGAGGCGCTGGAGAACACCGTCAATCTCAATCCCGTGCTGAAAAAGGCCGGCGTCGTAGACGCGGGCGGCAAGGGCTATCTCGTCATTCTCGGCGCGATGCTCGCCTCCCTGCGCGGGGAGATGAGCTCGTCCGACGCGGAGGACGGGACGCCGGATTACGCCGAGAGCGGCGCGTTCGACGTCTTTTCGACGGAGGACATCACCTTTGCCTTCGACACGGTCTTCATCGTCCGCAAGAAGGCGGCCGACGCGGACCTTGAGCCGCTGCGCCGCTACCTGTCGAGCATAGGGGACTCCCTTGTCATCGGCGACGACGACGAGGCCTTCAAGGTGCACGTGCATACGAACATCCCCGGCGACGCGCTCAGCGAGGCGCAGAAGTACGGGACGCTGGAGCTGGCGAAGATAGAGAACATGCGCACCCAGCACGACGACCTCGTCGCCGGCAAGAAGGCGCAGAGCACGGACGATCTCGAGCAGGTCGAGCGCGAGCTCGAGCGGGGCGAGACCGTGGCCGAGCCGCAGAAGGAATACGGCGTCGTGGCCGTCTGCGCGGGCGACGGCATGGAGGCGCTGCTGCGCGATCTCGGGGCGGACGGCATCGTCACCGGCGGGCAGACCATGAACCCCTCCACCGACGATATCCTCAGGGAGATAAACAGAACTCCGGCCTCCACGGTCTTCGTCTTCCCGAACAACAAGAACATCGTCATGGCGGCCGAGCAGTGCGTCCCGCTGACGGACAAGCGCGTCGTCGTGATGCCCACGAAGAGCGTGCCGCAGGGCATTTCGGCGCTTTTGAGCTTCAACCCGGACGAGCCGGAGGAGATGCTGGTGTCCACCATGGCCGAGGCGATGCAGAGGGTGCACACCGCGATGGTGACCTACGCCGCCCGCGACTCGGATTTCGACGGCCACATGATACGCGCGGGCGAATATCTCGCGCTGCTCGACGGCGCGCTCATCGGCAGCTATGCCGACATCTCGACGGTGTTCAAGGAGCTCTGCCTGTCCTTCGACCGGTTCGACCCGGAATTCATCACCGTGTATTACGGCGCGGACGTCGAGGCGGACGCCGCCAGAGCCGCGGCCGGGATAATAAGCGACTGCTTCCATGAGGCCGAGGTGGGCGTGGTGCGCGGCGGTCAGCCGGTGTACTACTATATGGTCTCCGTGGAATAAGGCGAAAAAACCTGCCGCGAAGCGCTGCCGAGTCCGACTCGGCAATGCTCCGCGGCAGTTTTTTGCGGGGACGTGACCCGGCGTGCGGACGCGGAAGCGCGTGGATTTGCCTTTCACCGCGTAGGGGCGCGCCCCTGTGTGCGCCCGCCGATTACCGCCGGGGTATTCTCGCTTTTGTCATCCTGAGCGCAGCGAAGGATCTTTTTCCCCGGCGGCGCTCATTACACGGGAA
>JAYFNM010000052.1:0-6968 GCA_034933465.1 Oscillospiraceae bacterium
ATCGCGCTGACGGACGGGCTCGAGCTGCTGCTCAACCCGCTCAAGAAGATCAAGATACCCGTGCACGAGATGACCATGATGATGAGCATGGCGCTGCGCTTTATTCCGACGCTCATCGAGGAGACCGACAAGATAATGTCCGCCCAGAAGGCCAGAGGCGCCGATTTTGAGACGGGCAGCCTTGTCAGCCGCGCCAAGGCGCTGCTGCCGATACTGGTGCCGCTGTTCGTGTCGGCCTTCCGCCGGGCGGACGAGCTCGCCATAGCGATGGAGAGCCGCTGCTATCACGGCGGGGAGGGGCGCACGCGCATGAAGCAGCTCAAGATGGCCGGGCGGGATTACATCGCGCTTTTGACCGGCGGCGCGTTCCTGGCCGGGATGATAGCTTTGAAGAAATTTGGATTATAATCTATGCCGATGAGAAATATCGCCCTGCGCCTGAGCTATGACGGCAGCCGCTATCACGGCTGGCAGCTGCAAAAAAACGAGATAAGCGTGGCGGAGACGCTGGAAAAGGCGCTCTCCGAGGTCTGCGGCCACCCGGTGAGGGTCGTGGGCTGCGGGCGGACGGACGCCGGGGTACACGCCCTGCGCTACTGCGCGAATTTCCGCACCGACTGCCGCATCCCGCTTGAGCGGCTGCCGCTCGCGGTCAATTCCCGCCTGCCCG
The DNA here is from genome assembly GCA_034933465.1 of Oscillospiraceae bacterium. GTDB lineage: Bacteria > Bacillota > Clostridia > Oscillospirales > Oscillospiraceae > Limivicinus. The sequence continues at coordinate 671 of JAYFNM010000052.1, forward strand.
GAGATATCGCGGCGCAGCGCGCCGTCGAGGCGCCGGAGGGCTTCAACGCCATCGGCTCATGCATAAAAAAAGAATATATCTACAGAATACTCAACAGCGCCCTCCGCGACCCCTTTCTAAAAGACCGCGCCTGCTTCTATCCGCAGCGGCTGGACATGGCGCAGTTTTGCGCCGCCGCCTCCGCCTTCGAGGGCACGCACGATTTTCGCGCCGTGCGCAGCGTCGGGACGGAGACGAAGACCACCGTGCGCACGGTGCACTGGTGCCGGGCGGAGAAGACGGGGGAGCTGATAACGGTCTCCATCTGCGCAGACGGCTTTCTGTACAACATGTGCCGCGCCATGGTCGGCACCATGGTATACGCCTCCTACGGCAAGCTCGACCCCGCCGATATCCCGGCGCTGCTTGAGCGCGGCGACCGGCGGCTGACCGGGCCGACGATGCCACCGCAGGGGCTTTACCTCAACCGCCTCTGGTATGACGAGCCGGTCGGGAGCCTGTTTTCCGGCGACTGAGCCGCCGTCCGCCCCTCCGCGGGAGGATTTTTCCATGCCGGCAAACATATATTTGTTCATAAATGCGTGTTATACTAAACTGATGGCCTGCGGCCGTCCTCTTCAAGTCGGCGAATTCATACAAAGGATGAGACTACATATGAAATTTGTTATTGATCTGCTGCTTCTGATAATCGTGGCTCTGTGCACCTGGCACGGGTATAAAAAAGGCTTTGTGGGCGGCGTGGCCGGGATACTGGCGATAATCATCGCCATGTTCGGCGGCAGCCTTCTCTCCTCGGCGTACTCGCACGAGGTCGTGCCCGCGCTCGAGCCCTTCGTGGACGGCTATGTTGACTCCCAGAAAACCAGAGAGACCGTGCTTGAAAAGATGGGCTACGCCGACAGCGACCTCTCGCTGGACGATATCCTCGCCCAGGACAGCTCCCTGCGCTATGACTACGCCTACGGCTGTATGCTCGAGCTGGGCTTCTACGAGAGCCACGCCGAGACGCTGGCCGACAAGGCCGTGGAATACGCCGACAAGAACAGCGTCAACATGACGGAGGCCGTCGTCTCGGTGCTCTGCGACACCGTGACCTATGTGGCGGGGCTGGTGCTCGCCTTCCTGCTGATCCTGATAATGCTGGTGGTCATCGGCAATATAGGCAACCTCTCCTTCCGCCTGCCGAACATGGCGCTGCTCGATGAGATAGGCGGGGCGGTGCTCGGCTTCATAAAGGGCTTTTTGTACTGCGTGCTGCTCTGCTGGCTCTTCGGCTTCCTCGGCCTGATAATCGGCGAGGAGACGCTCGACCATACGACGCTCGGGAAGTTTTTCCTCGCCTTCAAATTCGTCACAAACGGCCTGCTTTGACGCGCCGCGGGCGCTGTCAAAGGATACTTCGCAGCCGGGGCTGAACACCCGGCTGAGTTTTACTCCCGGAGCCGGGGGCTCCGAGGCTTTAAAAAATTTTTTTACTGAATTCAACTGCGTTTTCGCCCGCCGCCCCGGCGGCGGACGAAGAAACCGCACAATTACGGCCATTCCTTTTGTGGCCTTTTGTGCCCTGAAGCGCATGGAAAGGAGCGGTCATAATAATGCAGCCTGCAATGTGTTCGCGCTGCGGCAAGAACGTGGCTATAGTTTTTATCACGAAGATCGAAAACGGCCAGACTAAAAACGAGGGTCTGTGCCTTAAATGCGCCCGCGAGCTCCATATCAAGCCCGTGGACGACGTTATCGACAAGATGGGCATCTCCGACGAGGATCTGGACAGTCTCTCCGGAGAGATGATGAACGCCCTGAGCGGGGCGGAGGATCTGATGCCCGTGGACGACGACAGCGGCGAGGACGACGACGACGGCAAGACCGCCACCTTCCCCTTCCTCAACCGCCTCTTCGGCGGCGGCCCCGGCGCGCAGAACCCGGGCGACGGCGCGCCGAACCCCGGCTCGCCCCCCAACCGGGGCGACGCGCGCGATAACGGCAAGCCCCAGAAAAAGAAGTTTCTCGACAACTACTGTATCGATCTGACGGCCAGAGCCCGCGAGGGCAAGCTCGACTCCATGATAGGCCGCGAGGAGGAGCTCGAGCGCGTTATCCAGATACTCAACCGCCGCCAGAAGAACAATCCCTGCCTCATCGGCGAGCCGGGCGTCGGCAAGACGGCCATCGCCGAGGGGCTCGCGCAGCGCATCGCCATGGGCAATGTGCCGATAAAGCTACAGGATAAGCAGGTCTACCTGCTCGACCTCACGGCGCTTGTCGCGGGGACGCAGTTTCGCGGCCAGTTCGAGAGCCGGATGAAGGGACTCATCGAGGAGATACGCAAGCAGGGGAACATCATCCTCGTCATAGACGAGGTGCACAATATCGTCGGCGCGGGCGACGCCGAGGGCAGCATGAACGCCGCCAACATCCTCAAGCCCGCCCTCTCGCGCGGCGAGATACAGGTCATCGGCGCGACCACCTTCGCCGAGTACCGCAAGCATATCGAGAAGGACTCCGCCCTTGAGCGCCGCTTCCAGCCCGTCACGGTCGGCGAGCCGTCCATAGAGGACAGCGTGAAGATAATCCGCGGCATCTCGCACTATTATGAGGACTACCACGGCGTCGAGATATCCGACGAGATGTGCCGTCAGGCGGTCGTGATGAGCGAGCGCTATATAACCGACCGCTTCCTGCCCGACAAGGCCATAGACCTCATCGACGAGGCCTGCTCCGACGTCAACCTCAAGGACGCCGATATAAACCGCCGTATGCTCGACGAGCGCGACCTTGAGAACCTGCGCTTCGAGCGCGAGGCGCTGATGTCGGCCGACGCGCCCAAGGGCGTCGAGCTGACCGACGAGATGCTCGACAAGCGCTATGCCCGCATTGCCCAGCTCAGGAGCCGGGAGATACAGCTCCAGCAGGAGCTGGACGCGCTCAGCGCCAAGGGCCGCCCGCAGCTCACCATCGACAATCTCGCCCGCATCATCGAGCTGTGGACGAAGATACCCGCCTCCAGCATCAAGGAGGATGAGCTCGAGCGCCTTGCAAAGCTCGACGAGCGGCTAAAGGAGCATATCGTCGGCCAGGACGAGGCGATAAACGCCGTGTGCGCCGCCATAAAGCGCAGCCGCGTCGGCCTCAAGGTCAAGCGCAAGCCTGTCAGCTTCATCTTCGTGGGCGGCACCGGCGTCGGCAAGACGGAGCTTGTTAAGCGCCTCGCCGCCGACATGTTCGACAGCCCCGAGTCGCTTATCCGGCTCGACATGTCGGAGTTTATGGAGAAGTTCTCCGTCTCGCGCATCATCGGCTCGCCCCCCGGCTACGTCGGCTACGACGAGGCCGGCCAGCTCACCGAGAAGATACGCCGTAAGCCGTATTCGGTCGTGCTGTTCGACGAGATAGAGAAGGCTCACCCCGACGTGATGAACATCCTCCTGCAAATCCTCGACGACGGCCGCATAACCGACGCGCAGGGCAGGACGGTGAATTTCGAGAACACCATCATCATAATGACCACAAACGCCGGCAGCAACAACAAGACCGGCAGCGTCGGCTTCGGCGGGACGCTGAGCGATATGAGCCGCGAGCGCGCGATGAAGGCGCTCAACGACTTCCTGCGCCCGGAGTTCATAAACCGCGTCGATGAGGTGGTCTGCTTCAACCAGCTCACGGAGGAGAACTTCCGCGCCATCGCGGAGCTCATGCTCGGCGAGGTGAGCGGCGTCGTGTCCGAAAAGGGCATGAGGCTCGTCTGGGACGACAGCCTCATCAACTATCTGGTGGAGAAGGGCTATTCCGTCACCTACGGCGCGCGCAATCTCCGCCGGCTCATCCAGAAGGAGATAGAGGACGTCGTGGCGGAGAAGATCATCGAAAAGCGCGGCGAAGAGGTCGGGACCATCAGCCTGTCCGCAAAGGACGGCAAGGTCGCCGTGGAATGCTGAGGGGCCGAGGCATGGCTGACAGGACACAGATCATCCGGGGCGACGGCGCGACAGTCAGCTTCTCCGGCTGCTCGCCGCTCGGCGGCGGGGTGAAGCCATGAGGCGCCTGGTGAAGCTGCAATACAACTCGCCCGTGGTGCTCTCCTTCGCGCTCTGCTCGCTCGGCGCGCTGCTGCTCGGCATGGCGACCGACGGCTGGACGACGGCGAAGCTGTTCAGCGTCTACCGCTCGTCGCTGGCCGACCCGCTCACTTATCCGCGCTTCGTGCTCCATGTGCTGGGGCACACGGGCTATGCCCACTATATCGGCAATATGATGATGATACTGGTTGTCGGCCCGCCGCTGGAGGAGAAATACGGCGGCAGGAGCCTCTTCTGGGCCATCTTTCTCACGGCGCTGGTCTCGGGCCTCGTGCAGTGGCTGTTCTTCCCGAACACCGCGCTGCTTGGCGCGTCCGGGATAGTGTTCATGATGATAGTCATGTCCTCGCTCTCCGGCATGAGGGACGGGTATATCCCGATAACCCTCATTCTGGTGCTGCTGCTCTATGTCGGCGGCGAGATCGTCAACGGCGTGACCCTGAGCGACAACGTCTCCCAGCTCACGCATATAATCGGCGGCATCTGCGGCGCTTTTCTCGGCATAAGCATGAGGAGGTAGCGCGGTGGAAAATCTGCTCGTGAGCGCCTGCCTGCTCGGCGTATGCTGCAAATACAGCGGCGGCGCGAATACCCTTCCCGAGAGCGCGCTCGCGCGGCTCAGGGAGAGATACAGGCTCATCCCCGTCTGCCCGGAGACCGCGGGCGGCCTGCCCGTCCCGCGCGAGCCGAGCGAGCGGCGCGGCCGCTTCGTCGTGACGCGCGGCGGGAGCGATGTGACGGAGGCCTTCCGCCGGGGCGCGCAGACCGCGCTGCTGCTCGGCGAGATATTCGGCTGCCGCGCGGCGCTGCTGAAGGAAAACAGCCCCTCCTGCGGGAGCGGGCGGATATACGACGGCAGCTTCACCGGCACGCTCGCCTGCGGCGACGGCGTCGCCGCGGAGGCGCTGAAGGCCGCCGGGATCAGCGTCTACGGCGAGAGCCGCGCGCAAGAGCTGCTGGACTGACAAAAACAGGGAGGCCTGCTGCGGGGCGGAACGGTCTTGACCGTTACGCCACACAGCAGGCCTCCTCAAATTATAAACAGTGCCTTTGTGCTTCGAACAAGGGTCGTTCGGGCAGCTACACCAGCTTTCCGCTCTCGTCGAGATAGAACACCGGCGCCATGCCGGAGACGAGCAGGATCATGTCGTCGTAGTCCGTGTCGCGGTTGCTGCGGCTGTAGACAGGCCGGACGCGCAGCTCGCCGCTGATGCTGCCGAACACCGCCGCGTTCGGCATCTGAACGCCGATATAGTCGCGCAGCTTTTCAAAAAGCACCCCGCTGTCGGCCACCGTGCCGAGCGGCACCCCGTTTACAAACACTCCGTTTGCGAGCTTGACGCCCGTGACCGAGCGCAGCAGGCTGCCGGTCACGAAGGCGCTGCCGCTGCCGGCAGGCCTCAGCGACAGCCTGTACGAGCGCTCCAGCTCCGGCATCACCGCGCGGCCGGAGAGGATCTCCTCGGCGGCGCAGGCGGCCGCCGTCTCGCTCCTGTCGAGCGCGGAGGGGGAATAAAGCCCCTCAAGCTCGCGCCCGTTTACGGTCACGCGGCAGCAGAGATCGAGATTCGCGATGAGCATGAACGCCAGCGCCAAAGCCAGCAGCACCGGTTTTTTCCACATGTTTGGCCACCTCCCGAGTTAACATAACTCAAACACGGCCACCGGTCAACAGCTTCGACAAAACTGGTGAAAACAAAATCTTTTTCGCTTCGGAGCGGAGGCTATACCGCCGGCTCGCCGCCGCCCGCGGAGATATCGGTGACGGACACCTCGAAGGCGGTCTTTTCCACCGGGCCGTCCGCGGTGACTTTTATGTAGCTCCGGCTCTGTATCCGCCCGACGAGGCACAGCTCGTCTCCGACGTGACGGCGCGCGGCCTCCTTTGCCTTTGCGCCCCAGCAGATGCAGGGCAGATAGTCCGAGCGCCCGTAGCGCCGGTTGACGGCGAGCATCAGATCGCAGATATCGCGCCCCATGGGCGTCGTGCGCAGGTTCGGCTCCTTGCACAGCGTCCCCGTGAGCTCCACGAGGTTCGAATCCTCGTCGGAGCAGAAGTCGAGCTCGCAAGCGAACACCGTGATGATGAGCTTTGCCCCGTCGCCGCGGCGGTTGTTGAAGGTGCGGAGCTGACCCGTGACGCGGAGCTTTTCGGCGTCCTGCGCCTCGAGCGCCGCAAGCTGCTCGCGGCGCAGGATGATATTTATCGTGTCCGTGTTGCC
>JAYFNM010000053.1:0-27807 GCA_034933465.1 Oscillospiraceae bacterium
TGCGACCCAAGCAAAATGTAAAAGGAGGACTTGCCTTGATTGAAGTAAAGCATCTGACAAAGCGGTACGGGAACCATACCGCGGTGTCGGATCTGTCCTTTACGGTTGAAAAGGGGCAGATCTACGGTTTTCTCGGCCCGAACGGCGCGGGAAAATCGACGACCATGAACATCATGACCGGCTGTCTCGCCGCCACCTCCGGCGACGTCGTCATAGACGGCCATGATATCTTCGAAGAATCCGAGGAGGCGAAGAAGCTCATCGGCTACCTGCCGGAGCAGCCCCCGCTGTATCTCGACAGGACGCCAGAGGAGTACCTGCGCTTTGTGGCGGAGGCGAAACGCATCCCCTCCGGAGAACGCGCCGCGCAGATAGAGCGCGTGATGGAGGTCACGAAGATCGCCGACGTATCCCGGAGGCTCATAAAGAACCTTTCCAAGGGCTACCGGCAGCGTGTCGGAATCGCCCAGGCCATACTCGGCGACCCGGAGATAATCATCCTCGACGAGCCGACCGTGGGTCTCGACCCGAAGCAGATAATCGAGATACGCGACCTCATAAAGAGCCTCGGCAGGGAGCACACCGTCATCCTCTCGAGCCATATCCTCTCCGAGGTGCAGGCCATCTGTCAGACTATACTCATCATCTCCAAGGGCAAGCTCATCGCCTGCGACACGCCGGAGAACCTTGAAAAGCTCTTCACCGGCTCCGTCTCCATCCAGATACTGGTGGAGGCCGGCGAGGACGAGCTGCGCAGGATAGCCTCCGGCATATCCGCGGTCAAGGGCGTCGAGATAAAGCCCGCCGGCAAGGGCTGCTGCGAGGCGAGGCTCGACATCGGCGGCGCGACCGAGAAGGACGTCTGCCGCGAGCTGTTCTCCGCCTTCAGCGCGGCACAGCGCCCGATAATCCGCATGGACACGGCAAAGGCAAGCCTTGAGGATATCTTTATCGAGCTCACGCGCGGTGAAAAAAGCGCCTCGGATGGCGAGGAAAAGGAGGGCGAGGAAAAATGAAGGCTGTGTTTAAGCATGAGCTGTCCTCATATTTTACAAGCCTGTCGGGCTATATCTTCGGCGCGTTCCTGCTGCTGTTCGCAGGGATATACACCATGGCCTACAATATAAAAAACTCCATGGCAAACTTTGAATACGTGCTGAGCGGGATGCCCTTTGTGTTTCTCATCATCGTCCCCATCCTCACCATGCGCGTGCTGGCCGAGGAGCGGCGGCAGAGGACGGATCAGCTCCTCTATTCCCTGCCGCTGTCCATGACCGGCGTCGTGCTCGGCAAATACCTCGCGATGCTCGTCATTTTCGCGATCCCGCTTGCGATAGTCAGCGTCTATCCGCTGGTGCTCTCCGCCTTCGGCAGCGTCTATCTCCCGGCGGCCTACGGCGCGATAGCCGGCTTTTTCTTCCTCGGCGCGGCGCTGATAGCCATCGGCACCTTCATCTCCTCCGTGACCGAGAGTCAGGCCGTGGCGGCGGGGCTGTGCTTCGTGGTGCTGCTCGTGAACTATTTTCTCAAGAGCCTCGCGGGCTTCGTGTCGGGCTCCGCGCTCACCTCGTTCGTCGCCTTTTCCCTGCTGCTCGTCCTGCTCGCGCTGGTGTTCTATATGATGACGCGCAGCACCTTTGTCTCGGCTGCGCTCTTCATCCTGCTTGAGACCGGCCTTTTTATCGGCTATCTCTTCGTCTCGGACACCTTTGCCGGGCTGTTTCCGACGCTGCTGGAGAAGCTCTCGCTGTTCGCGCGCTTCGAGCAGTTTGTGGACGGCATTTTCGACGTCACGGCTCTGGTGTATTTCATCACCGTGAGCGGCGTGTTCCTTTTCCTGAGCGTTCAGTCACTTGAAAAGAGGAGGTGGAGCTGATGAAAAAGGAAAAGACCTCAAAGACCGCGCTGCTCTCTTCCGCCAAAACGCGCAGCTTCCGCGCCGGCGGCTACAGCGTGACGGCGGCGGTCATCGTCATCGCCATCGCCATCGTCATAAACATCCTTGTGAGCGCGCTGCCGACCGAATATACGCAGATCGACAACACCTCCGGGCAGATCTTCACCATATCCGACGAGACGGAGAAGCTGCTCGGCTCGCTTGAGGACAAGATAGAGATATACTGGATAGTCCAGTCCGGGCAGGAGGACGGCACGATAAGCAAGCTCCTCGACCGCTACGTCTCCATGAGCGACATGGTGTCCTTCACCAAAAAGGATCCCGACGTATACCCGACCTTCGCCCAGCAGTATACCTCCGGCACCGTATACAACAACTCCCTTGTCGTCGTCTGCGGCGAGAGATACCGCTATGTGGACTACGGCGATATTTATCAGTACGACTACTCAAACTACTACACCACCGGCTCCTACGAGGTCAGCTTCGCCGGTGAAAACGCGCTGACCAGCGCGATAGGCTATGTCGTCAACACGGAGCTGCCCAAGCTGTACGTCCTCACGGGGCACGGCGAATCCACCCTGTCGTCGGACTATCAGTCGGCCGTGCAGAGCGCGAACATCGACACGGAGGAGATGTCCCTGCTCACCGCCGGCGAGGTGCCGGAGGACGCGGACGCGCTGCTGATCTACGCGCCGCAGAGCGACGTCTCCGAAAAGGAGCTGACGATGCTGCAAGACTTCCTGCAAGGCGGCGGCAAGCTCATTTTGATAACCGCGCCGCCGCAAAACGGCGCTCTGACGAACCTTGACGCGCTCATGGCCGATTACGGCGTGACCGCCGTGGACGGCATCGTCGTGGAGGGCAACCAGAACAACTACGCCTGGGGCACGCCCTATTACCTGCTGCCAGATATTGGCAGCCACGACATCACCTCTCCCCTCTCGAGCGGCGGATACTATATCCTCCTGCCGGTGGCGCAGGGGCTCACCGTGAGCGACGAGCTGCCGGACGGCGTCTCGGTGTCGCAGCTGCTCACGAGCTCCGGCTCCTCCTTCTCCAAGGCGGCCGGGTACTCCCTGACCAGCTATGAGAAAGAGGAGGGCGATATCGACGGACCCTTCGCGCTCGCCGTGGCCGTCACCGACAGCAGCACCGGCGCCGGTATCGTCTGGGTGTCCTCCTCCGCCCTGCTCGACGACCAGAGCAATTCTCAGGTCTCCGGCGCGAACCGGGATATGTTCATCAACTCCATCAGCTGGCTGTGCGGGCAGGAGGAGAGCATCTCCATCCGCGCCAAGAGCCTCAGCAGCGACACGCTGACAGTGAGCAGCGCGGCGGGCTCGGCATACACGCTGACTGTCGTCGGCATCCTGCCTCTGGGCTGCCTCGCCGTCGGAATGGTCGTGTGGATAAGGAGGAAGCGCAGATGAAAAGAGGGAAAAAGCTCATCTGTCTGCTGCTGGTCTTCGTCCTGCTCTGCGGCGCGGCCTACGCCGCGTCCAGGCTGGGCGCGGACGGCACGGCAGAGCAGGAAGCCGCGGACAGCACTGTTTTCAGCCTTGACGCGGATTCCGTCACGGCTCTGAGCTATACCCACGGGGATACGCTCGCCTTCGAGAAGGAAAACGGCGAGTGGGTATATACCGGGGACAGCGCCTTCCCGCTCGCCTTGGGCTATATCGACACCATGGCCGCCACGCTAAGCGACATCAGCTCCTCCAAAACCATCGACAGTCCGGACGACCTGTCGCAGTACGGGCTCGACGCGCCGGAATACAGCATCTCCGTGACCGCCGGGGAGACCTACAACATCCTCATCGGTGACGAGACGGCCATCGGCGGGGAGCGCTATCTCTCCACCGGCGACGGGAAGGTATACCTTGTCGATTCCGACATAAGCGACAGCTTCTCCTACGGGCTGTACGAGCTTGTGCAGGAGGAGACCGTTCCGGCTATGTCCTCTATAGAGAGCTTCTGCGTCGCCGTCGGCGAAAAGAGCTACGAGCTGGACTATATCGAGAACAGCGGCCTTGCGTACAGCGACGATTACGTCTGGTTCTACAAGGACGGCGACGGCTATCTGACGCTCGACACCGATCTTGCCGACAGCTTCGTGCGCAAGGTCACGGGTCTGAGCTGGGCGAGCTGCGCAAACTACAACGCCGACGACGCGGCGCTCGCGCAGTACGGTCTCGACGAGCCGCAGCTCACGGCGACGGTCAACTACATCGAGACCGTCAAGGTCGAGACGGATATGACCGACAGCGACGGCAACACGATCTACGACACGCGGGAGGACGAAAAGACCTTCACGCTCGAGATCGGCGACTATGCCGGCGAGCAGTGCTACGCGCGCATAGCGGGGTCAAGGATGGTCTATCTCATCGACGCGACCGTATGCGACTCGCTGCTGCACGCGACCTATGAGTCCCTGCAGCCGAACGAGATACTCTCCATGGACTTCGACACCGTCACCTCCGTGGACATCACTCTCGACGGAAAAACCTGTACCGTCAGGAAGAGCGACGGCGTATGGACGCTCGACGGCAGCGAGACAGACATCCAAGGCGTGTTCGACACGCTCAACGGCCTTGTCCCCTCCGACAGCGGCGTCGCGCAGACGCCCGAGGGCAGCGCCGAGCTGAGCTTCGTGTTCCACCGCAGCACAGATAAATTCTCCACCGTGGAGCTGAGCTTCTATCCCTACGACAGCAGCTCCTGCCTTGTCAGTCTCGACGGCGAGGCGCGGCTCTTCGCGACCAGAACCGACCTGAGCTCCCTCAAGGACGAGCTCAGCGCAGTGCTCCCCGGCTGAACGCCGCCGTCTATACCTATAAAAAAAAAACACCGCAAAAACCGCCGTCCCCGGCTCTGTCCGGGACGGCGGTTTTTTTCGGCGGGTCTGTTTTTTGATATTACAGTCTGTCCGCGGCGTCCTTTCTCGCTGCGGCGGCGACGAGCGCGGAGAGCGCGACGAGTGCGATCACGTTTGGGATGACCATGAGCTGGTTGAACATGTCCGCAAGCTCCCACACGAGGTCGTTCGAGAGGCAGGAGCCGGCGAAGATGAAGGCCAGCGCGAGCGCGGAATAGACCGGCACGGCCTTCTTGCCGAAGAGATATTCCACATTCACCTTGCCGAAGAAGTTCCAGCCGAGTATCGTGGAGAAGGCGAAGAACAGCAGGCACACCGCCACGAATATCGCGCCGGGCTTATCGCCCATGCACATGGAGAAGGCGAGCTGCGCCATGTTCGACTTGCTTATGCCCTCCGCCGCGCCGCCCGCGAGGACGCCGTTTCCGGCGTACAGCGTGGATATGACGACGAGCGCGGTCATCGTGAGCACGACGAAGGTGTCGATAAACAGGCCTATCATCGCCACAACGCCCTGGTCGTGCGGCTTTTTCACATTGGCCATTGCGTGCGCGTGCGGGGTGGAGCCCATGCCGGCCTCGTTGGAGAACAGGCCGCGCTTGACGCCCTGGCTGATAGCCGTCTTGAGGGCGAAGCCAAGGCTGCCGCCGATGATGGCGTTGGGCATGAAGGCGTACCTGAAGATCATTCCCACGGCCTCCGGCAGGTACTTTATGCGCATGCACAGCACGAGCAGGCCGCCCAGCAGATACAGCACCGCCATGACCGGGACGAGCTTTTCCGTGACGGCGGCGATGCGCTGGATGCCGCCGAGGAAGATGAGCGCCGCGACAGCCGTCACCAGCGCGCCGACGACCCACGCGGGGACGCCGAAGGCGTTCCGGCAGGTCTCGCCGATGGAATTGGACTGCACCATGCTGCCCATAAAGCCGAGCGCGAGAATGGTGGCGACGGCGAAGAAGGCCGCCAGACCCTTGCCGAAGCTGTTCGGGAAGGCTCTGCGTATGTAGTAGACCGGCCCGCCGTGCACGGCGCCGTCCTTATCGACGACGCGGGTCTCCTGCGCGAGGACGGCCTCGGAATAGATCGTCGCCATGCCGAAGAAGGCGATGACCCACATCCAGAAGATAGCGCCGGGGCCGCCTATGAGGATGGCGCCGCTCGCGCCGACTATGTTGCCCGTGCCGACCTGCGCCGCGATAGCGGTCGCCAGCGCCTGAAACGAGCTGAGCCCGCTCGCCTGCTTTTCGCCGCGGAGCTTTATCTTGCCGAACACGCCGCGCATACCCTCTCCGAAGCAGCGCAGCTGCACGAAGCGGGTCTTGATCGAGAAGAATACGCCGGTGCCTACCAGCAGAATGATGAGCACATAGTCCGAGAGATAGAGATTGATCTTCTGTACGACGCCGAGAACTGCATCCATGTCTGTTTCCTCCTGAGGTATATTCCAAATAAAAAAGAGCCGCCGATAAAAATCGGCAACTCCGGATAGGGACACAGACGCAGAAATATCCGCCCGTATGACCCGCTCTGTCCTTTGGCCTGAGAGATTCGGTCTTGCGACCTTGCACCTTCGGCACTCAAAAATGAGATTCTCCAGAGTTCCTCCGCCTCCAGTTTCAAAAAAATCCTAAAGGCTTCAATGGAATATTATATTGTGTGTATACTATACCATGCCGTACTGCCGAATGCAACAGCTATTTTTCATTTCGGCATTTCGCTAAAGCGTTTTCTGCCGCGCCGAAGCCGAACAGCAGCTGCTCCCGGCGGTGGCAGTCCGACGAGAGTATCACCCTCGCGCCGCTTTTCATTATCTCCCGCAGGATATACGGCTCGGGATACGGCTCCGTCCTGTAGCCTCTGGCAATGGCCCCGGTGTTTATCTCGAACGCGGCGGGCGTGCGCAGCAGCTTTTCGAGCGCGCCGAGCGCTGCGCGGCGATAGCGGGGCGCGGCCGTGTCGAAGAGCGCGCCGCCCTCGTTGAACTTGGTCACAAGGTCGAAGTGGGCGACGATATCGCAGCGCGTCTTCTCGTACAAGCGGCCGACCATGTCGAAATAGCTCTCCGCCAGCGCGTAAAAATCCCCGCCGAAATGCCCGTTCACAAGCCGGAGCTGCTTTTCGCGGCTCTCGTCCACGGCGTAATAGCCGCCGTCCACATAGATATAATGCGCCGCGCCTATGACATAGTCGTAGCCGTCGGCGGGCAGGTCGGCAAAGTAATCCTGCTCCACGCCGAGCAGGAGCCTTATCCGCCCGGCGTACTTTTTTTTGAGCGCCGAGACGGTATTCTTATACTCCTCCGTGCCGGAGACGCTCATGCAGCAGTCGTCGAAGGGCACGTGCGAGTGGCCGGAAAAGCCGAGCGCCGGGCAGCCGAGGCGCAGCGCCTCGAGCACGAGGTCCTCCGGCGCGTCCCTCCCGTCGCAAAAGGCCGTGTGGGTATGGAGGTTTGAATAGCTCATGTGCTCATCTTTTCCTGTTTTATTTTGTGGTCTATTACGTGGCGCGAGGCGAGCTCCCGGCAGACCTCCTCCGGCTTTATGCCCATCTGCGCCATGAGCACCAGCACGTGGTAGGCCAGATCCGCTATCTCGTACACTGTCTCCCCCGCATCCGCGTTTTTCGCCGCGACTATGACCTCTGTGCACTCCTCGCCCACCTTTTTGAGTATCTTGTCCGTGCCCTTCTCGAAAAGATAGCTCGTGTACGAGCCCTCGGGCAGCTCGCTTTTGCGCTGCTCGAGCAGGGCGTACAGCCCGTCGAGGCTGAACTCCGCGCGCTCGCCGCTCTGCCAGAGGGGCTTTGAAAAGCAGGAGTCCGTCCCGAGATGGCAGGCGGGGCCGTCCTTCTCGACCAGCACCAGCAGCGCGTCTTTATCGCAGTCGGCGGTGATGGAGACTATATGCTGGTAGTTGCCGCTCGTCTCGCCCTTGAGCCACAGCTCCTGCCGCGAGCGGCTCCAGAAGCAGCACAGCCCCTTTTCCATGGATATGCCGAGGCTCTCCCTGCTCATGTACGCGAGCGTCAGCACCCTTTTGCTGACGGCGTCCGCGATGACGGCGGGGATGAGCCCCCGCGCGTCGAATTTCAGCTCGTCTATACCGGTCATAATTATCACAGCCTCACATTGATGTCGTTCGCCCGGAGCAGCTTTTTCAGCTCCGGTATTTCTATCTCGCCGTAGTGGAACACGGACGCCGCGAGCCCCGCGTCGATATCGGGCAGCGCTTTGAACAGCTTTACGAAGTCCTCCGCTTTTCCCGCGCCGCCCGAGGCGACCACCGGCAGACGCACGGCCTCGCACACGGCGTGAAGCAGCTCGAGGTCGAAGCCGTTTTTGACGCCGTCGGTGTCGATGGAGTTCACGACTATCTCCCCCGCGCCGAGAGCGGCGCATTTTTTTATCCAGCCCGTGGCCTCCATCCCGGTGTCCTCTCTCCCGCCTCCGGCGAAGACGCGAAGCTCCCCGCCCGCGCGGGCTATATCGACGGAGAGGACGACGCACTGGTCGCCATATTTCCTCGCGGCGGCGAGTATCAGGGAGGGGTCTTTTATCGCGCCGGAATTTACGCTGACCTTGTCCGCCCCGCACTTGAGCACGCGGTCAAAGTCGTCCAGGCTGTTTATGCCGCCGCCTACGGTCAGCGGGATGAAGACGGTCTCCGCTACGGCGCGCAGTATGTCCGTAAAGAGCGCGCGCCCCTCGCAGGAGGCGGTAATATCGTAGAACACCAGCTCGTCCGCCCCGCTGTCGGAGTAGCGCGAGGCGAGCTCCATCGGGGAGGCCACATCGCTCAGCCCCTGAAAATTTTTGCCCTTGACGACCCGCCCGTCTCTCACGTCCAGGCAGGGTATTATACGCTTCGTTATCATCGCGCCGCCTCTATCGCCTTTCCGAGCTCTATCGCCCCCGTGTAGTACGCCTTGCCGATTATCGCGCCCGCCATGCCCATGTCGCGCAGCCTTACAACGTCTCCCATATCGGACACGCCGCCCGAGGCGATGATATCCATCGCGTACTTTGCCGTGAGGCGGCCGTACAGCGCGAGGTTCGCCCCGCCCAGCGCGCCGTCCCGGGAAATATCCGTGCATATCACGGTCTTCACGCCGAGGCGCGCCAGTCTGTCCAGAAAAGCCTCCAGCGTATACGCCGAGCTCTCGACCCAGCCCTTCACGGCTATAAAGCCGTCCCTCACGTCCGCGCCCACGGCGACGCCCGCGCCGTATTTTTCCAGCGCCGCGCGCAGCAGACTTTCGTCGTTCACGGCCGCCGTGCCGAGGATGACGCGCGCGACGCCGGCGGCGAAATATCTGTCAACGCTCTCCATGTCGCGTATCCCGCCGCCAGCCTCTATCCTCAGCGCAGTCCGCGCGGCGACGCGCTCTATCACCGGCAGATTCGGCGTCGCGCCGTCGCGCGCGCCCTCGAGATCGACCATATGGACATACTCCGCGCCCAGCCGCTCGAGCTCGGCGGCGACGGCGACGGGGTCGGCGCTGTAAACGGTCATGGCGCTGTAATCGCCCTTATACAGGCGCACCGCCTTTTTTCCATACAGGTCTATCGCCGGAAGTACGATCATCCCGCCGCCCCCATTTCGCAAAAAGCCCTGAGGATACCGAGCCCCACGCGCCCGCTCTTCTCCGGGTGGAACTGGCAGCCCATGACATTCCCCTTTGCGACGGCCGCCGTGACGGGCAGGCCGTATTCGGCGGTCGCTATGACGCTGCCGGCGCAGTCCGCTGCACGGTACGAGTGGACGAAATACACGCAGTCGCCGGAGCTTATGTATTTCAGCAGCGGGTGCGCGCGAGTTATCTCGAGCGCGTTCCAGCCCATCTGGGGTATCTTCAGCCCCGGCGGGAGGCTGCCCGCCATCGGCGCCACGCTGCCCTCTATCAGGCCGAGCCCTCTGTGCTCGCCGTATTCAAAGCCGCGCTCGAAGAGCAGCTGCATCCCGAGGCAGATGCCAAGAACCGGCTTTCCGGCTGCCGCCTCCTCAATGAGCGCCCCGTCCAGTCCGAGCGCGCGGAGCTTGTCCGCCGCGTCCCCGAACGCGCCCACGCCCGGCAGGATCAGCCTGTCGGCCGCCCGTATGGCCGCGCGCTCGCGCGTAACCACGGCCTCGACCCCAACGGCGCGCAGCGACGAGCAGAGGGAAAACAGGTTCCCCACGCCGTAATCGACGACGGCCGTCATCAGAGCACGCCCTTTGTAGACGGGAGTCTTCCCGCGTTTTTCGCGTCTATCGCGGCGGCCCTTGCGAGACACCGCGCCGCGGCCTTGAAAACGCCCTCTATAACGTGGTGGGAGTTCGAGCCGGATATCTGCCGCAGATGCAGCGTTATCCCGGCCTCCCGCGCGAAGGCGGTGAAAAACTCCGCGCAGAGCTCGGTGTCGAAATCGCCGACCCTCTGCGTCGGGATGTCCAGCGCGGCAAAGCAGCCGCCCCGGCCGGATATGTCCGCCGCGGCGAGGATGAGCGCCTCGTCTATGGGCAGGATGATGTCGCCGTAGCGCGCGATGCCCCTCTTATCGCCCAGCGCCGCGGCGAAGGCTCTGCCGAGGCAGATGCCGGTGTCCTCGGTGCTGTGGTGATAATCCACCCGCGTATCGCCCCGGCAGGACAGGCGCAGGTCGAAGAGACCGTGCGCGGCAAACAGCGTCAGCATATGGTCTAAAAAGCCGCAGCCGCTGTCGATCTCGGCCTCGCCCCTCCCGTCCAGCTCAAGACGCAGGCGGATATCCGTCTCGGCCGTTTTTCTGTCTATCTCCGCGTTTCTCATGTCCGGCGCTCCTTTACGATCTGTTCGACGGCCTGCAAAAAAGCCGTCATCTGCTCCATCGTCCCTATGGTCACGCGTATATACCCGTCGATACGCGGCTTTGAAAAATGCCGCACGAGGATATTGCGGCGCTTGAGCGCCTCATACAGCTCTCCCCCGCCTATATCCGGCGAGGCCGCGAAGAGAAAATTCGCCTTTGACGGCAGCGCCGTGAAGCCGAGCTTTTCGAGCGCGGCGGCGGTATAGGCGCGGTTCGCCTCTATCCTCCGGCAGTTGTCTCTGTAATATGCGCCGCAGCCGAGCGCCGCGACGCCCGCGCTGCCGGTCATGCGGTTGACGTTGTACGGGTTCACCGAGCAGCGGATGGCGTTGAGATCCGCTATCAGCGCCTCGCTGCCCGCCGCAAAGCCCAGCCGCGCGCCCGCCATCGAGCGGGATTTGGAAAAGGTCTGTATTATCAGCAGGTTTTCATAGCGCTCTGTCAGCCCCATCGCGCTCTCCCCGCCGAAGTCCACATAGGCCTCGTCGATGATGACGGCGTTGTCCGGGTTTGACGCGGCTATGCGCTCTATGTCCGAAAGGCCGAGGCAGAGACCCGTCGGCGCGTTGGGGTTTGCGATGACGACGGTCTTGTTAACGCCGATATAGTCCTCCGCGCGGACGCTGAAGTCCTCCCGGAGCGGTATCTCCTCAAAGGGTATCGCGTTGAGCCGCGCGAAGACCGGATAGAACCCGTAGGTGACGTCGGGGAAGACGAGCGGCCGGGCGCTGTCGGCGAAGGCCATGAACGCGAAGTTCAGCAGCTCGTCGGAGCCGTTGCCCGCAATGAGCTGCGCCGGGCGGAGCTTATATGTCCGGGCGAGCGCGTCGATAAGGGCGCTGCACTCGGGGTCTGAATAGAGCTGGAGCCGCCCGCTCTCGGCTGCGACGGCCTCCCTCACCGCCTGCGGCGGGGGAAAGGGGGATTCGTTGGTGTTGAGCTTGATGAAGAGCGCGCTCTGCGGCTGCTCGCCCGGGGTATAGGGCTCGAGCGCCGAATATTTCGAGCTGAAAAACCTGCTCATTTCTTCTTTTCCTCAGAGCGGATCATCGCGCTCACGGCGTGCCCGTCCAGCCCCTCGCGCGCGGCGAAGTACGCCACCTTCGGCGCGGCGGCGGCGAGCGCGGCGGCGGTATAATACGTGAACTGGGACTTCTTCACGAAATCGTCCACCGACAGAGGGGAGGAAAACCTCGCGGTGCCGCCGGTCGGCAGGGTGTGGTTGGGCCCCGCAAAGTAGTCGCCCAGCGCCTCGGGGCAGTTTTTGCCCATGAAGACGGAGCCCGCGTTTTTCACCTTCGCCAGATAGTCGAAGGGCTTGTCCACGCAGAGCTCAAGGTGCTCGGGCGCGATCTCGTTGGCTATCTCTATGGCGAGGCTAAGGTCGTTTTCGGCGACGATTATCTTGCCGTTATTCTCTATGGACGCGCCCGCTATCTCGCGGCGCGGCAGCAGCGGGAGCTGCCGGTCTATCTCGGCGGCGACCCGCTCCGCGAAGGCGCGGCTGTCGGTCACGAGCACGGCGCTCGCCATTTTGTCGTGCTCCGCCTGCGAGAGCAGATCCGCCGCGACGCAGGCCGCATCGCAGGCCGAGTCCGCCACGACCAGTATCTCGCTCGGCCCGGCGATTATATCGATGGACACCCGGCCGAACACCTGCTTTTTCGCCTCGGCCACATAGGCGTTGCCGGGGCCTACTATCTTGTCCACCCTCGGCACGCTCGCCGTGCCGAAGGCGAGCGCCGCTATCGCCTGCGCCCCGCCGACCTTGAATATCCTGTCTATCCCCGCGACATAGGCCGCGGCGAGGATGAAGGGGTTGACCCTTCCCTCCGGCGTCGGCGGCGTGACCATGACTATCTCCCGGCAGCCCGCTATCTTCGCGGGGATGCTGTCCATGAGCACCGTGGAGGGATAGGCCGCCGTGCCGCCCGGCACGTAGATGCCGACCTTTTCAATGGGCGTCACCTTCTGGCCGAGGATGATCCCGTCCTTTTCGCTGATGATAAAGCTGCCGCGAAGCTGCTTTTCGTGGAAGGCACGGATATTCCCGGCGGCCTCGCGGAGAATGTCGAGAAATTCCGGCTCCACCGAGGTGACGGCCTCCTCTATCTCCCTCTTCGACACCTCCAGGCTCTCGAGCTGCGCCCGGTCGAATTTCCGGCCGTACTCGAAAAGAGCCGCGTCCCCGCGCGCCGCGACCTCCGCAATGATGCCCGAGACGACGCCCTCCACGTTCGCGGAAAAGCTCCTGCGGGCGAAGATCTCGCTGTTCGGCACCTCGCCGTAATTATATATCTTTATCATCGCTCTCCACCTGTCCTTTCACTCTGGCCGTTATCTCCTCCATGCGGGAGGTCTTGAACTTGAAGCCCGCCTTGTTCGCGATGAGCCTCGCGCTCACCGGCGTCACCGTCTCGAGCACCGCGAGGCCGTTCTCCCTGAGCGTCGTCCCGGTCTCCACGATATCGACGATGACGTCCGACAGCGCGAGTATCGGCGCGAGCTCTATGGAGCCGTTGAGCCGGATAATGTCTATGTCGCGGCAGCGCGCCGCGTAAAACCGTCTTGTGATGTTGGGGTATTTGGTCGCGACCCGGAGCGTCCTCTCCCCGCCGTCATGGAAGCTCTTCGGCCCGGCCACCGCCATGCGGCACACGCCCTCTCTCAGGTCGAGCAGCTCGTATACGTCCGGCTCGTACTCGAGCAGGACGTCCTTGCCCGCGACACCCATATCCGCCGCGCCGCGCTCCACATAGATGGGCACGTCCGAGGGCTTCACCCAGAAATACCGTATGCCGAGCTCCGCGTTTTCAAAGATCAGGCGGCGGTTGTTTCCGCGTATGGCGGGGCAGGCGTACCCGGCGCGCTCGAACAGCGCGTATACCCTGTCGCCGAGCCTGCCCTTGGGCAGCGCAATGTTCAGCATCTCCGCCCGCCCCCTCTCAGATCGACCAGCCTGCGATAGCGGAGCGTGTCCGGTATCTCCCTCTGCGCGCTCACGCTCAGGCCGCCGCGTATCAGCTTCTCCGCGGCGTCGGCGACGGTCTTCGCGCCGGTGTCCGCCCCGTAGAGCAGCAGCGCGTCCACGTCGTATTCCCGCTGCGCGCCGCTCAGCCCCTCGAGCAGGTCGAGGTACAGCGCGAAGCCTATCGCCCGCGAGGAACGGCCCATCTTGCGCATCAGCTTATCGTACTGCCCGCCCGCGAGGACGCCCTCGCAGACGCCGTTTAAAAAGCCCCGGAACACGATGCCGTTATAATAGGCCATGTCGTTTACGACGGAGAAATCAAAATGTATCCTGTCCTCAAGCCCACTCCCCCTCAGCAGCGCGCGCAGCGCCCTCAGCTCGGAGAGCGCCGCCGCCGCGTCCGCCCCGGCGCACAGCGGCTCGAGCCGCGCCATAACGCCGTCCATGCCGCCGTATATCCCGGCGAAGGCGCAGAGCTTCTCCGTCTGCTCCGGCGCGACGCCGCCCCTTTTGCAGGCGGCCTCTATGCCGTGCGCGTTTTTCGCCGCGACGCAGCGGGCTATCTCGCCGCGCAGCTCCGCGTCCGCCCCGGTCTCGCCGAGCAGCGCCGCGAGCAGGCCGAGATGGGACACGTCGAGCACGAACTGCTCCGATATCAGCGCGAGGCTCCGCGCCGCGAGGGAGACGACCTCAAAAATATCGTATCCGTCTATATCGCCCACGCACTCCAGCCCCGTCTGCATTATCTCCTTGAACCGGCGCGCGCCGCCCGGCGCCCGGTATACGTTCTCGTTGTAATAGACCCGCTGCACGCGGCCGGGGCTGTCCTCCCCGTTTTTGATGATGGAGAGCGTCACGTCGGGCTTGAGCGCCATGAGCTTGCCGTCGGTGTCGTTAAAGCTGATTATCCGGTCGCTGACGAGGAAGTCCCTGTTCCTGAGATACAGCTCGTATTCCTCGAATTTGCTCATCTTAAACGGCTGATAGCCGTGTTTTTTATACAGCGCGCGCAGCGCGAAGACGGCTCTCTCCTCGTTTTTCAAAAGCGCCTCGTCTATCACGTCTCCCTCTCCTTTTTGAGCCGGCCTATGACCGTTTTATAGCCCCCGCTCCCATAGTCAAGGCAGTGGCTGACGCGGCTTATCGTTGCGGTGCTGACGCCGGTCTCGCGGTTGATGGCCGTGTAGTTCGCCCCGCCGTCCAGCAGCTTCGCGACCTTGAGCCGCTGGGACATCTCTATCAGCTCCTTTACCGTGCAGACGTCCTGAAAGAAGCCGCGGCACTCCTCCGCGTCCCTCAGGCTGAGCACCGCTTCAAACAGCTCCCTCACATCGTCGGTATACCAATCGCTCATATCTCCGCCTCGCTTTTACGATTCATCAGGCTAATGTGCTATCTGGATGAATTATATTGCTGTTTCCCTCCCCTGTCAAGAAAAAATTTCGGCTCGGCGGATATTTTGGGCGCGCATGGCGCGGCCTGCCGCAAAAAACCTGCCGTCCCGTTCAAAGCGAGGGACGGCAGGTATTTTGCGGCAGGCTGTTTCATAAAGCTTATTCATGGGGCGTCAATCGGCGCGGCGATATCGGAGCTGCCAGAAGGCCACGGCGCTCGCGGCGGCCACGTTGAGCGAATCCACCCCGTGCGACATCGGGATGCGCAGCTCGCAGTCGCAGCGGGCTATCGTTTTCCCGGCGAGGCCGTCGCCCTCGGCGCCCAGAACTATGGCGAGCCTGTCCTCCGCGGCGAGACGCGCGTCGTCGATATCGAGCGCCCTCGCGCTCAGCGCCATCGCGGCCGTGGTGAAGCCGAGGCCTTTGAGCGCCGCAAGCCCCTCCCCCGGCCACTGCGCCGCTTCCGGCACGGCCGCCGCCCAGGGCACCTGAAAGACCGTCCCCATGCTCACGCGCACCGCCCGGCGGTGCAGCGGGTCGCAGCAGCCGGGAGAGAGCAGCACGGCGTCCATGCCGAGCGCCGCGGCGGAGCGGAAGATCGCGCCGATATTGGTGGGGTCGGTGACGTTCTCAAGGACAGCTATCCTGTGCGCCCCGGCGCAGACCTCCGGCACATCCCGAGGCGCGGGGCGGCGCAGGGCGCACAGCACGCCCCGCGTGAGCTCAAAGCCCGTCAGCCCCGCGAGGACGTCCCTCTCTCCGGTATATACCGGGACGCCGCAGCGCTCTATGAGCTCCCTCGCCTTGCCCGCGATGTGCTTTCGCTCCACCAGCAGCGACAGCGGCTCGCAGCCCGCGTCAAGCGCGTGGCCTGTGACCTTTTCGCCCTCGGCTATGAAGATGCCCAGCTCCGGCTCGAGACTGCGGCGAAGCTGTGCCTCCGTGAGGCGGGTAAAAACCTCAAGTCCGGGCGCGGAGAGCCCGTTTATCTCTATTATCTCGGCCAATACGCGTCTCCCCCGTCATTTGCTCTGCTGTATCTGTCTGTACATGTTCTGCATCTCGATATCTATTGCGGCGATCTCGTTTGCGCAGCGGAGCATCTCCTCGTTGATGCCGAGCGGAAGATTCTCCTTGTCGGCCTTGTAGCGCAGATCGTGCTCGAGGCTGGCCCAGAAGTCCATGGCGACGGTGCGAATCTGTATCTCGGCGAGGACGTATTCGGTGCGGTCGGAGAGGAACACCGGGACGCGCAGGTCGAGGTGCAGCGAGCGATAGCCGTTATAGTTGGGCTCGCGTATGTAATCCTGACGCTTGACGAGCTCCATGTCCGACTGGCGCAGCAGCATCTCCTCCACGCGGTACACGTCGTCGATGTAGCAGCAGACGACGCGGACACCGGCGATGTCGTTGATGCTTTTCATGGCCGACTCTATCGTGACGGGCAGCCCCTTGCGCTTGAGCTTCGCGACCACGCTTGCGGTGGTCTTCAGGCGGCTTTCGATGTGGTGAATGGGGTTTCTGGCGTACATTACGTTGAACTCGTCGTTGAGCACCTCGAGCCGCGTCTGGATGAGGCGGACGGCGGAGTTGTAGAGATTTCGCATCTGCAAAAACTGCTGGTAATCCTTGTACAGCGTCCCTGTCTCGTTCTGGAGCAGGACGTCGCCGCGGGCCGGGTCAAAATTATGGTCCATTGGCCGCCTCCGTTCGTTGACCTGTTTTGCTTTAAATATACCATAACGACCCGTAAACAAAGATTACCAATCCGTTAATTTTTTGTCTATAAAAAAGGCCGGCTTTCAAGCGGAGCTGTGCCGAAAAAAGCCCTCTCTTTTTGGCGGTATCGTTGCTCCGCAAGGGCTTGCGGGTTTCTGCGGCGCGGTCTCCCCTGCACCGGCAGGCGAAAAACACCCGTTTTTTTCCAGTTTTTATTGCGAATTCTTAACGAAACCCTAATGCCACGGCCGGCCTGACGCATGATATAATCAGAGCAGTAAACCGCGCGGCGGCAGACGAGTCGGGCACGCCTTTTGAAAGGAGGAGGCCGTGTTTTATCCGATCCGGCTGCATGATGCCTGAGAAGCGCCGTGGGAGCAGGCCGCCGCGAACGGTGACAGACGGAGTTTTATCCCTTTTCACACGAGAGTATAAGGAAAAAAGGAGAGTTATTTATGGAAAACAAACGCAGCTCATGGGCAAGCAATTTCGGTTTTCTTATGGCGGCGATAGGTTCCGCCGTGGGTCTCGGCAATATCTGGGGCTTCCCCTACAAGATGGGCAAGGGCGGCGGCTTTACTTTCCTGATAATCTATCTGCTTCTGGGTCTGTTCGTCGGCATGATAATCATGGTCAGCGAGCTGGCGCTGGGTCGTAAGACGAGGCAGGGCGTTGTCGGCGCGTATAAGCTCGCTTCGAAAAAGTTCGTATGGCTCGGCTGGCTGGGTATCTTCGCCCCCTTTGTCATCATGAGCTTCTATTCTGTCCTCGGCGGCTACTGCATACAGTATATGTCCCTCAACCTCGCCGAGCTGAGCTTCGGTCTCAGCAGCCTCTTTGGGACGTCCATAACCGGCTCCGCCACCTTCGGTGCAATGCTCACCAACCCCCTCGGCTGCTTCGTGTTCACCCTGCTGTTCATAGTCGTCTGCATGGTGATTGTTCAGGGCGGAGTATCCAGCGGTATCGAAAAGTTCAACAAGATCGGCATGCCGGCGCTGTTTTTCATGCTCGTCATCGTTATCATCCGTTCGCTGACCCTTCCCGGCGCGTCCGAGGGTCTGAAATACATGTTTGTCCCCGGCTACTCCGTCAAGGCGGGCTTTATAAGCGAAGCGCCGAGCCTGATCTCCGTTATCGGCCTTGCCGGCGGGCAGATGTTCTTCTCGCTGTCGCTGGCCATGGGCGCAATGATAACCTACGGCTCGTATATCGGCAAAGATGAGAACCTTCTCAAGAACTCCGCGATAATCGTCATTTCCGACACCACGATAGCCCTTATGGCCGGCCTCGCCGTCATCCCCGCCGCCGTCGCCAACGGGCTTGCCACCGGCCTTGCGCCGAGCGAGATCGCCCTCGGCGGACCCAAGCTCCTGTTCGTCACGCTACAGGACGTCTTTTCCAACATGGGCGCCGCAGGCCCGCTCTTCGGCATCATCTTCTATCTTCTTGTCCTCATAGCCGCGATAACCTCCGCCATCTCGCTCATTGAGGTCGTCTCCGCGTACTTTATCGACAAGGCAGAGGCGAAGGGCAAGACCGGAGACCGCAAAAAGATCACCTTCTGGGTCTCCATCGCCATCATGGTCGAGGCGCTGCTCGTCGCTTACTGCGGCCTCGGCTCCAACGGCATTGAGCCCGCCAAGCTGCTCGGCCTCGACGTCAGCTCGAGCCCCGTCTTCCTCGACTGCTGGCTCGACTTTATGGACTGCTGGTCCGAGGGTATCGCAATGCCTCTCGGCGCGATGGTCATGGGTCTCATGATCGGCGGCGAGCTGCGCCCCAAGTATATCCTCGACGAGGTGCATGTCGGGCAGAAGAAGCTGGGCTTCTTCGATCTCTTCTATAAGATCTGCATCACTGTCGTGGCGCCCGTGGTCATGGCGCTCGTCCTCTCCGGCCAGATCGGCAGCTTCTTCACCAAGGTTGACGGCAGCAACGCCGCAAGCGTGAGTACGATAAGCTATATCGTCTCCTTCGGCCTGCTCGTTATCTTCGCGCTGGTCGCCTATATCGGCCCGAAGAAGACCGTTAAGACCTGATAACCGAAAATCGCATTTTCCCGAGGCCGGCGTCCTGAGCGGACGCCGGCCTCAAGTCTGTCAGAGACGCCGTTGAAAAACGGGAGCCCGTCTGATATACTGAAGTCGATTTCGAAATCGGGGCGCAGCCCTGTCTGCGCGGAGGTGGAGCGGGTGCGGGAAATACTGGTTGTTGAAGACGACCTGGCGCTCAGCGCCGGGATAGCGCTGGCGCTGCGAGGCGGGCAGGTAAACGTGACGCAGTGCCAGAGCCTGCGCGCGGCAAGGAGCCGCCTTGAGGCGCAGCCCGCCGCGCTTGTGATACTCGACGTCAATCTGCCGGACGGGAGCGGT
This sequence comes from Oscillospiraceae bacterium, assembly GCA_034933465.1. GTDB lineage: Bacteria > Bacillota > Clostridia > Oscillospirales > Oscillospiraceae > Limivicinus. Next base: position 19,062 of record JAYFNM010000053.1, read on the forward strand.
CTTGAGCTGCTGCGGGAGCTGCGCGCCGGTCAGACGGCCGTCATCCTGCTGACGGCGAACGACACCGAGGCCGACATTGTGACCGGGCTCGAATCCGGCGCGGACGACTATATCACCAAGCCCTTCAGCCTCGCGGTGCTCCGCGCCAGAGTCAACACCCAGCTTCGCAAGCTGGACGGCGGCGCTCCGGCCGTTTTCCGGCAGGACTGCTTCCGCTTCGACTTCGACAAAATGCAGTATTTCAAGAACGGACTGCCCGTCGAGCTGAGCAAGACCGAGCAGCGGCTGCTGCGGCTGCTGGTGGAAAACCGCGCGCTCACGGTGGAGCGCGGCAGACTGATAGACCGGATATGGACGGACGGCGCGGAATATGTGGACGAGAACGCGCTCTCGGTCACGGTAAAGCGGCTGCGGGACAAGCTGGAGGATGAGCCCTCCCGGCCGCAGTACATCAAGACCGTATACGGCATCGGATATACCTGGGCGGTGAAGCGGCATGACAAAGCTTGAGATACTTTTTCTGGGGATAATCGTCATTGCCGTCCTCGCCTCCGCGCTTGCCGCGGCCGCCGCCCGCCGCCGCGCAAGGCGAACGCTCGAGAGCATGGACGCCATGCTGACCGCCGCCATGGACGGCAGCTTTCACGAGAAAAACTTTGACGAAAGCCTTCTCTCCGCGGTGGAGACCCGGCTCGCGCACTATCTCTCCGCCTCCGCGGTGTCCGCAAGGAACCTTCAGGAGGAAAAGGACAAGATAAAGGAGCTCATCGCGGACATCTCCCACCAGACCAAAACTCCCGTCTCCAATATCCTGCTGTACGCGCAGCTCCTCTGCGAGCAGGAGCTGTCCGAGGAGAGCCGCGCCTGCGCGCAGGCACTGAGCGCGCAGGCGGAAAAGCTCAGCTTTCTCATCGGCGCGCTGGTCAAGACCTCGCGGCTGGAGGCCGGCGTTTTCCGGCTCCGCCCCACGCCGGCGCCGCTGCAGCCCGTGCTGAGCGCGGTCATGGAGCAGATCGCCCCGGAAGCCGCAAAGAAGCAGATAGCCGTCTCCTGTGCCGAAACGGACGCCGCGGCCTGTTTCGACGGCAAATGGACCGGCGAGGCTCTGTACAACATTCTTGACAACGCCGTGAAGTACAGCAGCGCCGGCGGCAGTATCCGCATAGGCGTCACGGTCTACGCGCTTTTCTGCCGCATAGACGTCGCAGACGACGGCATAGGCATCGCCGAGGAGGAGCAGGCCAAAATTTTCGGCCGTTTTTACCGCTCCACGGAGGTGAGCCGGACGGAGGGCGTCGGCATAGAGCTGTATCTGGCAAGGCAGATTATCTCCGGTCAGGGCGGATACATAAAAGTCTCGTCCGGGCCGGGAGAGGGCGCGTGTTTTTCGGTCTTTCTGCCGCTGCAAGCCTGAATTCTTTCAAAACCGTCAGCTTTTTTCCGGCTCCCGAAAGAATGTGGAAAGATTTATCAGTTAAAGTGTGTGTTGCATGAGAGCAATGCACACTTTTTTTGGAGGTCAGAGAGATGAACATACTGGAGACCCATGAGCTGAAAAAAATATACGGCGAGGACGAGACGGCGGTACACGCGCTCGACGGCGTGGACTTCACCGTGCGCAGGGGCGAATTCGTCGCCATCGTCGGCAGATCCGGCAGCGGCAAATCCACGCTGCTGCATATGCTGGGCGGGCTCGACCGCCCCAGCTCCGGCAGCGTCACGGTGGACGGCAGGGATATCTTCTCTCTGAAGGACGAGGAGCTGACCATCTTCCGCCGCCGCAAGATAGGCTTTGTCTTTCAAAGCTACAATCTGGTGCCGGTGCTGAACGTGTACGAGAACATCGTGCTGCCCATCCAGCTCGACGGGAAGGAGCCGGACGGGGAGTTCATCGACAGCGTTATCGACACGCTGGGTCTGCGCGGCAAGCTGCAAAATCTGCCAAACAACCTCTCCGGCGGACAGCAGCAGCGGGTGGCCATCGCCAGAGCGCTCGCCTCAAAGCCCGCCATAATCCTCGCGGACGAGCCCACCGGCAATCTTGACAGCAAGACCAGTCAGGATGTGCTGGGGCTTTTGAAGGTGACGGGGCAGAAATTCAGCCAGACCATCGTGATGATCACCCATAACGAGGAGCTGGCGCAGCTGGCCGACCGCATCATCCGCATAGAGGACGGCAGGATCGTGGGCGGTGAGCGGCATGATTAAGGTCGGCAACAAAAAGCTTGTCGCGAAGCTCGCGCGCCGGAGCTTTCAGGCCAACAGGACGCGAAACATCATCGCCGTCATCGCCATCGCGCTCACGACGGTGCTGTTCACCAGCATCTTCACCATGGGCTCGGGCACGGTCGAAAGCATCCAGCGCGCGACGATGCGTCAGGCGGGCGGCGACGGGCACGCGGTGCTGAAATATATCACGCAAGAGCAGTTTGACGCGGTCAGGGACGACCCCGCCATCAAGGAGATCGCCTTCGACATGGCGCTGTGCGACAGCGTGGACAACGAGGCGCTGCTCAAGCGCCGCGCCGAGTTCTGGTATGACGACGCCGTCGGTCTCAAGCTTGCCTTCATCGAGCTTGACGCGGGTCGCTTCCCGCAGGCGGAGGACGAGGTTATCGCCGATTCCAAGACGCTCGAGCTGCTGGGCGTGCCTCTGGAGCAGGGCGCGGCCGTCCCGCTGGAGCTCAACATCCGCGGCGAGACCGTGCGGCGGGACTTTGTCCTGTGCGGCTGGTGGGAGAGCGACCCGGCCTTCAACGTGGGGCAGATATTCGCCTCCTCCGCCTATGTGGAGGCGCACGCCGCGGAGCTGCGGTGCAGCTATTACGACGACCGCTCCATGACCGGCGCGATCAGCGCGTATATAATGTTCCCAAGCAGCGCCAATTTGCAGGCGAAGCTGGATAAGCTGCTGGCGGACAGCGGTTTTTCCCCGGTCGAATCAGACCCCAGCTATGTCGAAAGCAATGTGAACTGGTCGTATCTCTCCACCGGCTTCGGCATGGACGCCGGTACGCTCGCAGGTCTCGGCTGCGGGCTGCTGCTCATAGTGCTGACCGGCTATCTCATCATTTACAATATCTTTCAGATCTCTATCGTGCGGGACATCCGCTTCTACGGCCTGCTGAAGACCATCGGGACCACGGCAAGGCAGCTCAGGCGGATAATACGGCGGCAGGCGGCGGCGCTCTCCGCCATCGGCATACCCATTGGCCTGTTCTTCGGCTTTTTCTCCGGCAAGGCGCTGGTTCCCCTGCTGATGAACAACTCGAGCTATGCCGGCAGCGATATCTCCGTCTCGCCGAGCCCGCTGATATTCGCCGGCTCCGCGCTTTTCGCCCTCGCGACGGTCTTTATCAGCACCCTCAAGCCCGGCCGGATGGCGGGCAGGGTCTCCCCCATCGAGGCGCTGCGCTATACCGAGGCCGACGCGCCTGAGGGCAGGCTGAAAAAGAGCGTGAACGGCGCCAAAATGTGGCGCATGGCGCTGTCGAACGTCGTGCGGAACAAGAAACGCGCCGCGCTCGTGGTCATCAGTCTGTCGCTGAGCATCGTGCTCCTGAACGCCGTCGTCACCCTCTCCGGCAGCATCGACATGAACAAATTCCTCTCGAAATTTTCCGACACCGATTTTCTCATCGCCCACGCCGACTATTTCAATAACGATTTTTACGGCAGCACCAACGAGCTGAGCGAGCAGATGATCGCCGCGGCGGAGGCTCTCGACGGCTTCGAGGAGGGCGGACGGCTGTACGGCGGAAGAGAGAACATGTTCTTCGCCGACAACCCCACCGATACCGACAGTCTCAACAGAGACGAGCGCGGTTATCCGTACAGCGCCGTTTACGGGCTGGAGGCGCTTCCCATGTCGCGTCTGGAGCTGATCGACGGCGAGCTCGATCTTAAAAAGCTGGCGAGCGGCAACTGTATTCTGGAGGGCGTCCATCTGGACGACAACGGCCGGGTGGAGGCGGACAGCGCGCACTATCAGCTCGGCGAGCGCGTGACGCTGCACAACAGCCGCGCCGCGGCGGCAGGCTCTGACGAGCGCACGGACAGCGCCCATACCTATACCGTGCTCGGCCATGTCGCCGTCAAGACCTACACCAACAGCGACAGGAGCTACTGGGGCTATATCTTCTATCTCCCGGCGGAGGTCTATAGGACGCTGGTGGACAGACCCGCCGTGATGAGCTACGCCTTTAACGTGGAGGATTCGCGCGAGGCGGCGGCGGAGGCGTATCTGAAGGAATACACAAGCAGTGTGGAGCCGATGATGAACTATCAATCCAAGGCCGGCTCCGCCGCCTCCTTCAGCGGCATGAGAAACACGGTGCTCCTTTTGGGCAGCGCGCTGGGCGGCGTCATCGGCCTCATCGGGATACTCAACTTCATCAACGCCGTGCTCACGAGCATCGTCTCGCGGAAAAAGGAATTCGCCACGCTGCAAAGCGTGGGTATGACGCGGCGGCAGCTCAGGGGTCTGCTGTGCTGCGAGGGTCTGTATTACGCCGTCGGCTCGGGCGTCTGCGCGTTTGCGCTCGGCATCCTGCTGTCGCTGGTCGCGGTGCGCGCCATCTGCGCGCAGCTCTGGTTTCTGAGCTATCACATGGTGCTGTGGCCGCTGCTCGCGGCGCTGCCGGTGCTGCTCGTTCTGGGGCTGGCCGTCCCGCTTGCGACCTATCACGCGACCGGCCGGCAGAGCATCGTCGAACGCCTGCGCGAGGCGGAATGAGGCGGGACGCGGCTTGCGGGCATTTTTCAGGCAGAAAAAAAATGTAAAAATAAAATGCACGCGGTCTGCGCATAATAGCACCGAGGTGATTATTATGCAGCTAAATCAAAAGGAAACCAGTCTGTTAAAGGATCTGAAGGGGCAGGAGCAGCTCTGCGTGGACAAATACACGAAGCACGCCTCCGCCGCCGCCGATCCGCAGCTTAAAAATCTGTTCACGCAGATCGCGCAGGTCGAGCAGCAGCACCTGAACACCGTCACTCGGATGGAGAGCGGCAGCGTTCCAGCTGTCGGCAGCGGCTCGCAGCGTCAGCCGAGCTTCTCCGCGACCTACGCCGTCGCGGATACCCCGGGCAAGCAGAACGACTGTTATCTCTGCACGGATGTGCTGGCGACTGAGAAGCACGCGTCTCATCTCTACGACACCTGCATTTTCGAATTCAAGGATGAAAATGCCCGCAACGCGCTCAACCACATCCAGAAAGAGGAGCAGGGTCACGGCAAAATGGTCTACGACTACATGGCCGCAAACTCCATGTACTCTTAAGCCGCCCCCGTCCCCGTTCTTCAAAATGCAAAAGGCCCGCCGCGTTTCTTCGCGGCGGACCTTTTTTAACCAAGAGCTGTGCTTATCGCGTCAAACGACAGCGCGGCGCTTATTTTCCGGCATTTTGCAGCAGCTTTACCACCTCGTCCGGCTTTAAGACCTTTCCGTACGACAGCACCTTTCCGTCCACCACGAGGGCTGGCGTCGTCATGACGCCGTAGGCCGCGATCTGCGAATAGTCCGTCACATGGTCGATCTCCGTATCCAGACCGAGCCGGGACAGCGCCTCCCGCGCGGCGGCCTCCAGCGCGTTGCATTTGGCGCAGCCGGAGCCGAGTATCTTCACGCTCGCGCCGGCGCTCTTCGCGCTCTCGGCCTTCTTCATGCTTTCCGCGTCGCCGCCGCAGCAGCAGCCTGTCGCCGCGGCCTTCTTTTTGATCTCGAACAGTGCCATAATAGTCTCCTCCTATACAATAAATGCCTGTATCGCGTTGAAAAAATAGCCTACAAGGATGATGCCGACCGTACACACGGCGATAAACAGCGCGAGCAGCCTCGGCTTGACCGCCTTTCGCAGCATTATCATCGACGGCAGCGACAGCGTCGTGACCGCCATCATGAACGACAGCGCCACACCCAGCAGCGCGCCCTTCGACAGCAGCGCCTCCGCAATTGGGATAGAGCCGAAAATGTCCGCGTACATGGGCACGCCTATCAGCGTTGCGAGCACTACGCCGAAGGGGTTGCCCCCGCCGAGAACGGCCTCCACCCAGCTCTCCGGTATCCAGTTGTGGATGACCGCGCCTATCCCGACGCCGACCAGAATATACGGAAACACCTTTTTAAAGGTGGACAGCGTCTGCTCCCCGGCATAGACGAGCCGGTCCCGCCGCGTCAGGCCGGGCGATTCAATGTCCACGCTGCCCGCCGCGAAAATAAAGCTCTCCACATAGCGCTCCATGTGCAGCTTCTCTATGAGCGTGCCGCCCGCCACGGCGATGACAAGCCCCAGCGCAACATAAATGACCGCGACCCTCCAGCCGAATATGCTCAACAGCAGCAGCAGCGAGCCGAGATCGACCATTGGCGAGGAGATGAGAAACGAGAAGGTCACTCCGACAGGCAGCCCCGCGCTCGTGAAGCCGATGAACAGCGGGATGGACGAGCAGGAGCAAAACGGCGTCACCGTGCCGAGCAGCGCCGCCGCGCAGTTCGCGCCGAGGCCGCGGAAGCGGCCGAGAATTTTTTTGCTCCGCTCGGGAGGAAAATAACTCTGAATATAGCTGATAATGAAGATCAGCACACACAACAGCAGCGTTATCTTAACCACATCATAGATGAAGAAGCGCAGGCTGCCAACCCAGCGGCTGTCCATATCCATTCCCAGCGCCGCAAGCCCGGAGCCTATAAGCCCGTCAAGCCACTTCATGCCCAGTATCTGATTCTGAAAAAAATCCCAGATCATTCTTTACAGCACCCGCCCTCTCCCTCGCCGCATTCCAGACCCCCGACAAAGGCCGTAAATTCCGCAAGCGTCTCACGGCTCAGCGAATAATGGCTCCACTTGCCCTCCCTGCGCGCCGTCACAAGCGAGCAGCCGCAGAGTATCTTCATATGGTGCGAGAGCGTGGGCTGGCTTATCTCAAAGGCCTCCAGCAGCTTGCAGGCGCATTTTTCTCCGTCCGAGAGCATCCGCACTATTCTCAGGCGCTTGGCGTCCCCCAGCGCCCTGCATATCAGGGCAGCGTCGTTTTCGTTCATCCCGTCACCTCGCATAGATAATCATCTATGCGTAAGAATAGCACATGCATAGACGTTTGTCAATCTGTTCCTGCGCTCTTGCTGCTGTTTTAACCTGCGGTTAAAAAAATATACCTCGGGTTTAACTAATGTTCAATGGTATTTGCGCCGCCGCGCTGTTACAATGGGAGCATAAATACAGAGCGGCGAACGGAGGACGAATACATGGAGATTGCACAGCTGCTGCGCGAGAAGCGCAAAGCGCTTGGACTTACGCAGGAGCAGGTGGCCGACCGGTTCGGCGTCACGGCGCCCGCGGTGAACAAGTGGGAAAAGGGGCTCTGCTGCCCCGATCTGGCGCTGCTCCCGGTTCTGGCGCGGCTGCTTAATACCGACCCGAACACACTGCTCGGCTTTCGGGAGGAGCTCACGGACAGGGAGGTCGCGCTGTTTCTGAACGATGTCGCGCAGAGTATGCAGGGCGGCGACTATATGTCGGCTTTCGCTCTGGCCATGGAGAAGATACGGGAATACCCCCGCTCCGCCGCGCTGCAATACTCCGCCGCGATGGTGCTGGAGGGCGGGCTGCTCATGAGCGAGCTGCCGGAAGCGGAGGCGGCGCGCTGCCGGGCGCAGATAACGGAGCTGTACGAGCGCGTTTCGCTCTGCGGCGACCCGGTGCGCGCAAGCAGCGCGCGGTATATGCTGGCGTCCAAAAGCATACAGGCGGGCGACTGCTCCAAGGCGCAGGCGCTGCTTGACCTGATCCCGGCCGCGGGCGTCCCTGACAAGCGGACTCTTCAGGCCGACCTTCTCGCAAAGCAGGGAAAGACCGGTGAGGCGGCGGCCGTGTTGGAGCGCATGGCGCTAAACAGCTTACAGGAGACGCTGATGACTGTCACAAAGCTTATCCCCCTGCTGCTGGCGGAGGGAAAAGCAGCGCAGGCGGAGCAGCTGGCCGGCGCGTCCCGAACGGCGTACGAGGCCTTCGGCCTTTGGCAGTACGGCGCATATCTCGCGCCGATGCAGCTGGCCGTGTCGAGCGGGGATGTGCAGGAGAGCGTCCGTCTCATCGCGGCCATGCTCGGCGCGGCCGAGACGCCGTGGGACGTCTCCGCCTGTCCCCTGTTCTGTCATCAGCCGCTCAAGGAGAAGAGCGCGGCTACGGGACAGACCTTTCTGCCGCCGCTGCTGAGGGATCTGAAAAGCAATCCGGAGTTTGCGTTTCTGCGGGAGACGGAGGAGTTTCGCCGCCTGCTCCGGAAATACGACGCCGGCGAAGCCCCAGCCAGGTCCCCGGTATGAAAGCCGCGGCGTCCCCACCAAATGAAAGCCCGCATCCATAAGGATGCGGTCTCAGCCTGTCAAAGAACCCGGCTGTGCATCAAGCACAAGCCGGGTTCTGGACGTATTGGGGGTAAAAGAGGGGGAAATCAAAAATGAAAATGCGTTCCCTCCACTTCCAATTTGCCAGCTTTTTGAGATTCATGGCAGCAAATTTAACCTTCACCCAGTTTCTCACCTGAGCCAAGCCTCGATACTGCGTATAACGCATCGCGTGCTTCTCCTTTGCGTCCGCAAACACACGCTCAATCTTCTCTTTTCGCTGCCGGTACAGCTCGGCGTACTCCGGCGTGTACCGGGCGTCATCTGCCAGCTCCTCGTAGCCCTTCCAGATGTGTCGCTGCACGGTCTTTACGCAATCCTTGGAGTGGGTACACAGC
>JAYFNM010000054.1:0-19495 GCA_034933465.1 Oscillospiraceae bacterium
ACGTTTTCCACTTTTCGCAAAAGATGGTCTTGCGGCACCAGCTCATCTATGTCCACCATCACGACCTCGTTCCGGTTGTCCTTCTTCCACGCTTCCATGTATGTTCCCCCTCTTCGGTTGTGCCTCTATTATACCGTAAAAACCTCCCCTTGTGGGAGGTTTTTTGACAGACTGCGACTTGAGCCGCGGGTAAAACCCGCGGCTCAAGTCGCTATTCGTCCCGGCGCGCCCGCTCTGTCAGCAGAGCTGCGCTCCGACGGGAACGCCGTCGTCGACTATCATCAGGTGCAGCTCCTCCCGGCCGTCTGTCTCGCGCACGGCGGAGAGCAGCATACCGTTGGAGTCCATGCCCATCATCTTTCTCGCCGGCAGGTTCAGAATGGCGACCACCTTCTTGCCGACAAGGGTCTCCGGCTCGTAGAACCTGTGTATGCCGGAGAGGATCTGCCGCGGGACGCCGCTGCCGTCGTCAAGGCTGAATCTGAGCAGCTTGTCCGACTTCTTCACGGCCTCGCAGGCGAGCACCTTGCACACGCGCATGTCGTTTTTGGCAAACTCGTCTATCGTGACCTCGGGCAGCACCGGCTTTGCCGCCGGAGCCTCCTGCTTCGCGCCGTGGTTTTCGAGCTCCTCCAGCATTTTCGCGGCGTCCACGCGCGGGAAGAGCGTCTCCCCCTTGCGCACGGCGACCTCCGCGGGCAGCACGCCGTATTCCCCGGCGTTTTCCCAGCTCACGCTGTCGCCCTCCGCGCCGATCTGCCGGAAGGCCTTTTCGCAGCTGTCGGGCATGAACGGGGAGAGCAGCACCAGCGATACGCGCAGCGCCTCGAGCAGGTTGTACATGACGCTTGCGAGGCGCGGAGCGTTGCTCTCGTCCCTGGCGAGTATCCAGGGCGCGGTCTCGTCGATATACTTGTTGGCGCGCTGGATGAGCTTGAACACCTCTTCGAGCGCGAGATGGAGCTGGAGGGCGTCCATCTGCTTTTTATAGCGGCACTTGGTGGTTCGGATGAGCTCCGTCAGCTCGTCGTCCATCGGCTCGCTCTGGCGCGCGGCGATGAGCTTCCCGCCGAAATATTTCTCCACCATGGCGGCGGTGCGGGACACGAGGTTGCCGAGGCTGTTGGCGAGGTCGGTGTTGATGGTGCTTATCAGCAGCTCGTTGGAGAAGTTGCCGTCGGAGCCGAAGGGGAAGGTGCGCAGCAGGAAGAAGCGCAGCGCGTCCACGCCGAATTTCTCCGCCAGCACATAGGGATCGACCACGTTGCCCTTGGACTTGGACATCTTGCCGCCGTCTATGACGAGCCAGCCGTGGCCGTAGACCTTCTTCGGCAGCGGCAGCTCCACGCTCATGAGCATGGCCGGCCATATGATGGAGTGAAAGCGCACTATCTCCTTGCCGACTATGTGCACCGACGCGGGCCAGTACTTGTCGAAGTCGTCGTATCTGTCGTTCATGTAGCCGAGGGCGGTGGCATAGTTGAAGAGCGCGTCCACCCAGACGTAGACCACATGACCCGGGTCGAAGTCCACGGGGATGCCCCAGCTGAAGCTGGTGCGGGAGACGCACAGATCCTCAAGGCCGGGCTTGATGAAGTTGTTTATCATCTCGTTGACGCGGGAGGCGGGCTCGAGGAAGGTGCCGGTCTCGAGCAGCTCCTGCACGGGCTTGGCGTATTTGGAGAGGCGGAAGAAATAGGCCTCCTCCTCCGCGTCGTGCACCTCGCCGCCGCAGTCCGGGCATTTGCCGTCCTTGAGCTGGCTCTCGGTCCAGAAGCTCTCGCAGGGGGTGCAGTATTTGCCCTTGTACGCGCCCTTATAGATGTCGCCCTTGTCGTACATCTTTTTGAAGATGCGCTGTACGGCTTCGACATGGTAGTCGTCGGTGGTGCGGATGAAGCGGTCGTTCGAGATGTTCATGAGCTTCCACAGGTCGAGAATGCCCTTGTCGCCCAGCACTATCCTGTCCACGAACTCCTTCGGCGTCACGCCGGCGGCCTTCGCCTTTTCCTCTATCTTCTGGCCGTGCTCGTCGGTTCCGGTGAGGAACATCACGTCGCAGCCGCACAGCCGCTTGTACCGCGCGATAGTGTCGGTCGCGACGGTGCAGTAGGCGTGGCCGATATGCAGCTTATCCGAGGGATAGTATATCGGCGTTGTGATGTAAAATGTGTTTTTCTCCATGCTCTTCTCTCCTCTTACAGTGTGGCGATTCCCGTCCTGACTTTTTATTCTGTCGGCACGATCTCGGCCGAAGAGCCGCCCGTGCCGTTCGTGCTCCCGCCCGCGGCATCTCCCTCTGTCTTGCTCGCGGGCCAGTCTATATCCTCGTCGTGGAAATGATAGATCCCGTACGGCTCCTGCACCTGATACAGGAACGTGCCGTTCTTGTCGTATACGGAGCGGTACGCGCTCACGCCGTAGCCCACGGCGACGTCGGTATAGGTCTGGTCGTAGATGACGCCCGTCTTATGGCTGAGCTCGACATAGCTCCCGTCCACATCCGTGCCCCATATCTCGATAGTGAGCGCCTTGCCCTCGTTATCGCAGACGGCGACGACCTTTATCGGATAATCCCTGGTGTTTTTGAACTTATAATCCGGACCGGGCCAGCTCACCGTGGCGTCGAGGCCGAGCTCAAGATAGCTGACCATGAAATAGTGGCTGGTGCGCTCCACAGTCTCGAGCTGGGCGAACATCGCCGCGCAGTACAGCGTGGACGAGACCTGACAGATGCCTCCGCCTATCTCCTGCACGACCTGCCCGTCGTTATAGGCGCCCGCCTCGAGAAAGCCCGCGTCCGCCGTGCGCTGGCCGACCGTGCCGTTATACGAGAAGGTCTCCCCGGGCTTGAGTATCAGCCCGTTGAGCTTTTCGGCGGCGAGCTTGATGTTGTTGATGCGGTTATCGGAGCTGTAGGTGTAGTAGGTGGTCTGCGAGCCGAGCTTGTCCCGGTACAGAAGGCTCTTGAGATACTCGGCGGTCTTCTCGGGATAGCTTATATCCAGCGGTATCCTTATGGTCTCCCCCGGCGCGGCCGCCTCCCAGATGCTCTCCGCCTGCTCCACGTCGAACGAGCAGCCGACAGTCTCGGCGACAACGTTGAAGTCCGCGTCGTACTCGGCGTCCTTCGGCTCCACGCCCAGCTCCTCATGCAGCTTTTTGAAGTCAGGCGCGGTGAGGCTGTTGTCGATATGGTCGTACTCGAGCAGCTTCCCGCCCTCGAGCAGCGCGGCGGAGATCTCCCCGCAGAGCTTGTCGAGGTCTATCTCCATCTGCCCCGCGCCCTTTAACATGCGCAGGACGGCCTGCCTCTCCAGGACGGTGTAGCCGTTGTCGGCGGTCGTCTTCCGGAATTTTTCTATGCCCTTTTCGGCGCAGTCGCGTATATAGCTCTGGTTGAGCTTCGAGTTTCGCTCCGCCACGTCCGTCTTTATAAGGCAGTTGCCGATGTAGCGGAAGAGGTTCGAAAACCAGTTGCCGGAGTGCCCGTAGTCATATGCCGCGGCGGCCGCGGCCTCCTTTGTGAGCATCGCTCCCGCCTCGCACACGTCGAGCTTAAAGCTGACGCCGGCGGGGAGCCTCACGCGCATCGCGATGCCTGCGTCCTCGTCCCAGCTGTGCTCGTCGAGCTTGGCGAGCGTCTCCTCTTTGGTCATGCCGCCGACAAAAATGCCCTCGACATAGATCTTCGGCAGGTTCGTCTCGCTCTTCGTGACGTAATATCCGCCGACAGCCGCCCCGGCCGTCAGCACGGCGAGCGCGCAGGCGACGATTATCAGCGCGCGCCGGAGCTTTTTAAAGCTCTGCGCTCTCTTCTCGGCGCGCTCGGCCTTTTTGGCCGCGGCCGCGCTCTTTTTCGCCTCGCGCTCGGCCTTTCTGGCCTCGGCCGCCTGACTCCTGTCCGTCCGCGCTCCCTTCACCGGCGCCTTCCTGACCTTCTTGCTCTCTGTCCTGTCCGCGTTCTCTTCGCCGCCGGGATCGACATGCGCGCCGCCGCTGTTATATCTGTGTTTTTTTATCACGCTTATTCCCTCAACCCTTGACTTTTTGTTTATAGAGCTCCGTAAACAGCTCCTCCTCGCCCTTCGGCAGGCTTATCTTCTTCTCGGCCGCGAAGGCCTCGCTGAGCCACGGCGTCCCCTCGACACGGCCTCCGGCCTGCGCCTCGAGCATTATGCCGATGAGCGTGTTGGAGATGAGATAGCCCGGCACGGTGAAGTGCCAGCGGCCGTTCGTCTCCTCGGCCCAGCCCTTCTCGGCGAAGGCTCTGAGCGCCCGCACTATCGGCCGCCAGTCGCACTGGCAGCGGACGCGGTAGTCGCGTTCGGAGATGCCGCGGGAAGTACGCATACCGAGCATTATGTACTCCACCGCCCGCTCGAGCGGGTCGATATTTTCATATTCGTCGATTATGCTCACGTCGCGGCCTATGCCCGCGATATACTGCCTTAGGTCTCTCACGAAGCTGTATCTGAGCGTGCCGACGCAGGAGTGCGCGCCGGGGCCGAAGCCCATATAGTCGTCCAGATTCCAGTATTTCAGGTTGTGCCGCGACTCGAAGCCCGGCGCGCTGAAATTGGATATCTCATACTGCCTGTAGCCGTAGCGCTCGAGCATCTCGGCGGCGTAGGAATACATGTCCGCCTGCTCGTCGTCGTCGGGGAGGATGGGCGAGCCGTTATAGTCCCTGTACATGGGCGTGCCCTCCTCGAGCTTCAGCCCATAGCAGGAGATGTGCTCCGGATGCAGCTCCACGATCTTGGCGAGCGTATCCGCCCAGTCGCGCTTGGTCTGACTGGGCAGGCCGTACATCAGGTCAACGCTCACATTGTCGAAGCCGGCGAGCCGCGCGTCCATGACGGACTTCTTGGCCTGCTGGAAATTGTGCCTGCGGCCGATGAGCTTGAGCAGGTTGTTGTCCGAGGCCTGCACGCCTATCGAAAGGCGCGTCACGCCCTCCTGCCGCAGAAGCTTCATCGCGGTGGGGCTGATGCTGTCGGGGTTGCACTCGACGGTGACCTCCGCGTCGAGGCGGAGATTGCCGTTGAGCTTGAGGATGTTCAATATCTCGACGAGCTTATCGGCGCCGTAAAAGCTGGGCGTACCGCCGCCGAAATACACGGTATCCACTTCGTAGTTCCTGATCGCCTGCGCGGATTCCTCGAGGTGCGCTATGAGCGCCTGCTGGTATTCGGGCATAAGGTGGTCGCAGCCGGCGAGCGAATAGAAGTCGCAATAGCTGCACTTGCTGGCGCAGAACGGTATATGGATGTATATTCCCAGCCTTTTTTTCATTTAACTACTCCAGAATTTTTTAGAAAAGCTCGCTCACGAGCTCGGTGAACTCCGCCGGGTCCTCTATCTCCAGGCCGGCGGACAGCTCGGCCAGGGAGGCGAGCACGCGGGAGAGCTTCGCGGCCTTGTCCCTGTCGGTGTCGTAGGCGGCCTTCAAAACCTCAAAGGCGTGGTGCTCCGGGTTGAGCTCGAGCACGCGCGCCGCCTTTATCTTGCGCATCTCCTCGCTGGGGCCGCGGCTGAAGTATTTCTCCATCTCCAGCGTGACGCCGCCCTCGGTGGTGAGGCAGCAGGGCTGGGTCGAGAGCTTTCTCGAAAAGCGCACCTTGCTCACGCCGTCGCCCACGGAGGTCTTGACGAAGTCCAGGATGTCCCGGTTCTCGACGTCCCGCTCCTCGGCGGCCTTCTTCTCCTCCTCGCTCTCAAAGCCGAGGTCGTCCGTCACGACGTTGCAGAAGCTCTTGCCGTCCTGATCTCTCAGCGCCTCGAGCACCATCTGGTCGAGCGCGCTCGTGAGATATATCAGCTCGTAGCCCTTCGCGCGCACCTGCTCGCACTGGGGCAGGCTCATCGCGCGCTTGACGGAGTCGGCGCTCGCGTAGTATATGACCTTCTGGCTCTCGGGCATCGCGTCGGTATATTCCTTGAGCGTGAGCTGCCTGTCCTCAGAGGTGTAGAACAGCAGCAGCTCGCGGAGGAAGTCCTTGTATCTGCCGTACTCGTCGCAGACGCCGCACTTGAGATGCACGCCGAAATTCTTGAAGAACTCCTCATATTTGGGTCTGTCCTCGCGCATGAGCTTTTCAAGCTCGCCCTTGATGCGCTTTTCCAGATTCTGCCCTATCACGCGCAGCTGCCTGTCGTGCTGCAAAAGCTCGCGCGAGATGTTCAGCGACAGATCCGGCGAATCCACGACGCCCTTGACGAACTCAAAGTAATCGTGCACCAGCTTGTCGCATTTTTCCATTATCATGACGCCGTTGGAGTAGAGCGTTATCCCGCCCTTATTGTCGCCCGAAAAAGCGTTTTCATTCTCCTCGCCCGGCACAAAGAGCAGCGCCTTGTAGGCCACCGCGCCCTCGGCGTTTATGCGCACCAGCGCGCAGGGATCCTTGCGGTCGCGGTTTTTCTCTTTATAGAAGGCGATGCAGTCGTCGTCGGTCACTTCGCTCTTGCTGCGCTGCCAGATGGGGATCATGCTGTTGACGGTCTCGTTCTCCGTGACCATTTTGTAGTCGTACTTCGGGCTGCCGTCGTCGTTCTTCTCGCCGGTCTCGAAGCGCTCCTGATGATCGACGTCCATCTTTATCGGCCAGCGCACATAGTCGGAATATTTCTTTATGAGCGCCTTGAGCTTCCATACCTCAAGATAGGAGCCGTAAATCTCGTCCTCGGTGTCGGGCTTGATGTGCATTATGACCTCGGTGCCGGGCGCGTCCTTCTCGCAGGGGGTCACCGTGTACCCGTCGGCGCCGCGGCTCTGCCATTTGACGCCCTCGTCGCTCCCGTATTTTCTGGTGACGACCGTGACCTCGTCCGCCACCATGAACGCGGAATAAAAGCCCACGCCGAACTGCCCGATTATCGACAGGTCCTCGCTCTCGGTCTTGCTCCCGTCCATCTCTTCCTTGAATTTGTTCGAGCCGCTCCTCGCGATCACGCCGAGGTTGTTCTCGGCCTCCTCCTGGGTCATGCCGATGCCGTTGTCGCGCACGGTGATGGTGCGCGCCTCCTTGTCGGCGACGACGTCTATCCTGTAGTCGGCTCTGGACAGCCCCACCTTGTCGTCCGTCAGGGACAGGTAGCACAGCTTGTCTATCGCGTCGGACGCGTTTGAAATTATCTCGCGCAGGAATATCTCCTTGTTCGTATAGATGGAATTAATCATCAAATCCAGCAGTCTCTTGGACTCTGCCTTGAATTGTTTCTTACCCATCGTCAAAAACCTCCAGAAAATTATTCAGTAATAATAGATTATAACACATTTCCCCGCGATTTCAACAGACTCCGCCGTATCTTATAATTATTTATAATTTGGACACGGCCTACATTATTTATAATTTGGACACGGCCGCTACATTGACTTTTGCACTATGCACTGTTAGAATAATGTCATGTTAAAGCTTATCGGAAGCGAAAGCTTATATTATTATAAGGGAGTGGTTATATGCAATTAACACCGGAGCAGCAGGCGCTGCTTGACGGCGAAAAGGGCGAGGTCATGGCAAAGGTCGTCAAGACCCTCGTCATGTTCGGCGACGCTTTCGGCGCCAAGCGCATGGTGCCGGTCACCAGCAAGTACGGCCATACGGTCATCAGCTACGGACTGAACGCGCTTTCCCCGGTCTTCGACCTGTTCGACCAGCTCATAGACGCCGGCCTCACCGACGGGCAGAAGTTCACCGCCGACCCCCGACCGCTCGACAAAAACGTCCCCTCCTCCTTCATCGAGGACATCGTTTTCAAAAAGATCATGTATTCCCAGCAGGACCGCTTTGAGGAGCAGCTGCGCAAGCTCGGCATCGTCAACGACGACGACTACAGCTGCACCTGCTATGTCGATCAGATGGGCAACAAGCCCAGGCAGGGCGACGTTCTGTCCTGGGCGGAATCCTCCGCCGTCGTATACGCCAACTCCGTCCTCGGCGCGCGCTGCAACCGCAACTCCGGCATTCTGGAGCTGATGGGCTCTGTCGCGGGCTTCGTGCCCGAATTCGGCCTGCTGACCGACGAGGGGCGCAAGGCGACCTGGATAATCGAGGTCAAATGCGAGCACAAGCCTGAGGCACAGCTTCTCGGCTCCGCCATCGGCATGAAGGTCATGGAGGAGGTCCCCTACGTCAAGGGTCTCGACAAGTGGCTCGGCACGGAGCTGAACGACGACGCCTGCGCCTATCTCAAGGACTTCGGCGCGGCGACGGCGTCCAACGGCGCGGTCGGCCTGTACCACATCGAAAACCTCACCCCCGAGGCGAAGGAGCAGGGCGAGGCGCTGATAAAAGAGGGCGCGAAGACCTATGTGATAGACGACGCCGAGCTTGAGCGCGTGAGAGCCAGCTACCCCGTCATCTGGAAAAATCCCGACGCGAAGCCCCAGCTGTGCTTTGTCGGCTGCCCGCATATGACGATAAAGCAGCTGCGCGACTGGACGGACGCCGTGGAAGCCCGCCTTGAGAAAAACGGGCTGAAGAGCGTCAGCGTCCCCACGGTGTTCACCGCCTCCCCGGCCGTCATAAAGGAATTCCAGAAGACGGTGTATTTCAGCCGCCTGAAGATGGCCGGCATAGTCCTCAGCTATATCTGCCCGCTCATGTATATGAACAACCCCCTGTGCAAGAAGAAGGCCGTCATAACCTCCTCCAACAAGCTGCGCACCTACACCAGCGCCAGATATTACACCGAGGCCGACATTCTTGATATCATCACGAGCAAGGAGGGCACAAAATGAAACAGTTCAAAGGGCGCGTTATCGTTCCCGGAACCTGCACAGCCGAGGCGCTTGTGACCCACCGGGGCTTCAACACTCTCGCGAGCTTCCAGATGGCCATCATGTTCGGGGATAAAGAGGTCAAATGCGGCGACCAGAACAACCCCGATATCTACAAGAAGCCCATGATAGGCAAGGCCATCTGCCTGCCCCAGACCATCGGCTCCACCACCGGCGGCATGATCCTCTACACCGTCTGCTCCAAGGACAAGCAGCCCGCCTGTATGCTCTTCAGTATGCCCATAGACTCTCTGGCCGCCTCCGGCGCCATCCTCGGCGACGTGTGGACGGACAGCAAAATGCCCGTCATAGACACGCTTGGCGACGAGTTCCTGAGCTATGTCCAGACCGGCATGACCGTCACCGTCGGCGACGACGGGCTTGTCACCGTAGAATAAGACGCTCGGCGCCGTTCCGGGTCGGAGACCGCCTCCCCCCGGAACGGCGTTTTTGCGTCCGCTTCTTGACAGGCTCAGCGGCGCGTGATAAATTGAGAACTGCAAATTTGCCGGTGTGGTGGAATGGCAGACACAAGGGACTTAAAATCCCTCGCTGGCAACAGCGTACCGGTTCGAGCCCGGTCACCGGCACCAAACAGAGAGCGCCCCGCGTCAGCGGGGTGCTTTCTGTTTCGTGACGGCGGTCGTTTGGCTCGAATCGGCTCGGCGACGGGAGCGCAGCGACCGAGTGCCCGAAGGGCATTCGAGCCCGGTCACCGGCACCAAACAGAGAGCGCCCCCGCGTCAGCGGGGTGCTTTCTGTTTCGTGACGGCGGTCGTGTGGCTCGAATCGGCTCGGCGACGGGAGCGCAGCGACCGAGTGCCCGAAGGGCAGTCGAGCCCGGTCACCGGCACGAAACAGAGAGCGCCCCGCGTCAGCGGGGTGCTCTCTGTTTCGTGACGGCGGTCGTTTGGCTCGACCCGGCTCGGCGACGGGAGCGCAGCGACCTAGTGCCCGGAGGGCATTCGAGCCCGGTCACCGGCACCGGATTGCGTCCGGAGGCAATCCGTTACGATCCGAAGCAATCGTCAGAGCTCACCGCTCGGTGACGCGGGTCGGATATAGATTACCTCGGTGCGCCGGATTGCATCCGGAGGCAATTCGTTACGAACCAAAGCAATCGTCCGAGCCCGCCGCTCGGTGACGCGGGTCGGATATAGATTGCCTCGGTGCACCAACGGGGTGCACCGAGGCTCTTTTTTATACAGCCGGTAAGCAGAGCGCATCGCGCGCAACATGCGGCATGTCCGATATTGCCCGGGCTTTATCCGAGCCGTTTCCGCTCAGCCCGCCCGTCGATTCAAGGCTTTTTTTCTTCGCAGCGCAAGCCACGCTGTCACGCCGGCCGCGATGACCGCAAGCAGCGGGATAATCCAGCACCACGGGGTGATACAGCGGTCAAACCAGCCGCAGATGAAGCAGCGCCCGAACAGCCGCTGCCACAGGCAGTGACAGCCTGCCCTGATCGGCGTGCCGCCGACCGACTTGAAGCTGACGCTGACCTCCGTATCGACCTGAACGTTCTCCAATGTGTAGCTGCCGCCGCTGCCGTCATGCTCCTCGCCGTTTATGAGGACCTTGTCCACCTCATAGCCCTCGTCCGGATAGAAGTAGACGGTTTGACTGCCGCCCGTCTCCACGAGAATTTGACCCGAGGGGCTGACCGTTCCGTTTCCACCCTCCACACGGATGGTGACGGTGTTGTGAGCCGGCTCCGAAGCGGCTCCGGGCTCTGCCGTGCCGCCGGAGGGCGTCACGCTCCTGAGCCTGAAGGTCACATGGATCACATGGTCGGAGCGGATGTTTATAAAATGCCAGTTTGTTCCGGCGTCTACCGCTGTGCCGTCTATGGTGACCTTATCCACCTCATAGCCTTTGTCGGGTATGAAGTAGACATAGAGATCGCCGCCGTCTCTGACTGTCGTTGTTCCGCCGGGCGAGACCTTGCCATGACCGCCGGATGTGGCGGTGATTGTTCTTGTCGCAGAGGGGGGCGCCACCGTCTTTTCCTTGAAGCTGACCGCGACTGTCACGGATTTTGTTACGGTAAGGGTGTAGGAATTGCTGCCGGTGGAGACCTTCGCGCCGTCAACAAGCACCCTGTCAAGCACATAGCCCTCGTCGGGATAGAAATAGATCGTCAGGCTGTCGCCGTGCTTCACGGTTACTTTTCCCGTGGGAGAGGTGCTGCCATTTGCCGCGTCGGGAATTGTGACCGTGTAGGTCGTGAGGGAGCCGCTTCCCCCGCCGCCCGGGGGCGGCGACGGCTTTTTGAATGTGGCGCGCAGCGTATGGTCTGTCTGAACATCCGTCAGCGTATAGCTGTTGCCGGTAACGGAAACGGGATTTCCGTCCACGGTGACCGTGTCGAGCACATAGCCCGTGTGGGGCGTGAACACAAAGGTCTTGTCTTCGCCCTTTGGCACATAAACTGTGCCGTTGGGGAAAATATCGCCGTTCGGCCCGCCGGTCACGGTGACCGCGTTGACCGAGTCAGCGGGAACCTCGATGAGAAAAGTGCCCAGCTCATCAACCGTGAAGGGCAGCTTACCGGCCGCCACCGTGCCGGAGAGCGTTTCGATTGCGCCCTGGGACTGCTTGTGATAGGCATTTAATGTACTGCGTCATAGGTGCTGCCAACAGTAAAGGCGAGCTCCAGACGCCCAAGGTACGCGGGGAGCAGCACGCCCTCCGCGGTGCGCAGGCGAACCTCGTAAGCGGCCAGCGGCGCATAGCCCGCCCGGAGCATACCCTGCAAATCAGAGGCTGTCGCCTCCGTCTGAATGAGCTTAAGCTCAAGCTGCGCGGACTTATGCATAAAGCCGGTGACGCTTACGCTGCCAGATGGATCCGTTTTGGTCATGTATGCGTAATCCGAATGCACCAGCACGCGAACCTGTTCGCTGGCTGTTTGCCCCATATCGTCCGTCACCGTAACGCGGTAGATATATGATGGCTGAGGGGGTAGCCCATGCCGTGCGGCAGGCAGGTGCCGGCCTGCATGAACGCCTGCCCCGCGATATTCGACGCGAGCAGCATCTTTTCATAGTCCTCGTCCGTCAGGCTGTCGTTTATCAGATCGTCCTTGAATTCCGAGAACATCTGCATACTCACCGCGGCGATAGCCCGGTTGAGCGGATTGCTCTTGACGTTTATATAGGTCTCGGCGCAGTGCGCCAGCGCGTCCATCGCCCCGGTATGGATCAGAAAGCGCGGCGATTCCTTTATGTATCTCGCGTCGAGAAAGGCGACCGTGCAGTAGAGCTTGTGCCGCGCGGTGTCCTTGTTGTCCATGTCGCAGCGCGTTAAGACCGCGCCGCCGGTAACCTCCGAGCCCGTCCCCGCGGTCGTGGGGATGCCGACGAGGGGCAGCTGCAGCTCCTGATAGACATGGCTGTAAAACGGCGCGCCCGTGAAAAGCGCCTCGTACACGTCAACATCCTCCGGCTGCGTCAGGAGAAAATCGACCGTCTTCGCCGTGTCGAGCGCGCTGCCTCCGCCGATGCCGATGATGAAATCGGGTCCGAACGCGCGCGCCTCGGCGGTGATGGCGACGCAGGATTCCACCGGGGGATTGTCCTCCGTCCTGTCGTTGACGGCATAGGCCACGTCCCTGCTCTCGAGCACCTCCTTTATGTCGTCGAGCGCGTGGTTGCGGCAGCCGTCCAGAAATTCGTCGGTGACGATGAACGCGCGGCGGCCGTACGAGGCGATGAGCTCGGCGTTCTCCTTCACCACGTTCTCTCCGAAATAGACCGGCGTTGCCACATAGTGTCTGAAAGCTTGCATGATTATATCTCCCTTCTTATATCAGTCGGTAATATAGGCGGACAGCGCGTCCTTGTATATGCCCACTATATCCTCGAGGGTCAGCGTTCCGGGATGCCGCTCAAGGCGGTGCTTGAGCTTTATGAAGTCGGCCGCCCATTCCTCGCACTCCCTGTTGGTCACTGTCATGTGGACGTCGCGGTTGGTCATGACCTTCACATAGTCCGCGAAATCATCGACGCTGTCGAAGCCGCAGGCCTCAAGAATAGGCGCGACGAGCTTCGGCTCCACCCTTTTCAGATACGCCCCCTCGGTTATCGAGCAGGCCAGACCGTGGTTGAGCCCCTTGTGGTGAGACAGATAGTAGCCCATGCCGTGGGGAATGAGCGTGCCCGCCTGATAAAAGGCGATGCCCTGTACGCAGGAGTGGAGCATGATGGCGTCGTAATCATCGGCGCTGAGCTCGCCTGTGAGCACATGCTCCTTCACCTGCCGGAACAGGCCGAAGCCTATCATGGCAATGGCGCGGTTGAGCGCGTTCGACTTCACGTTGAGGGAGGTCTCGATGCCGTGTGACAGGGCGTCCATCACGCCGGTGTCTATGATGAACTGGGGCGCGCCTGTTATATACTTCGGTTCGAGCAGCGCGGCCGCGCTGAACACTATTATCTTCGGCGTGTCCTTGGTGTCGGTGTCCTCGCGCGTGAGGACAAAGAAGCCCGTGACCTCGGAGCCGGAGCCCGCGGTCGTCGGGACGCAGATCACCGGCTTGCACTCAAACGGCCTGCGCCAGGGGTCGGCGGCCGCGCCCGGATGGCTGAACAGAAAATCATAGGCGTCTACGTCCTCGCTCTGCGTCAGCAGCACGCTGACGCATTTCGCGGTGTCCATCGGCGATCCGCCGCCTATGCCGGCCAGAAAATCCGCTCCGAACGCGCGAGCCTCGGCGGTGAACTTTACGCAGGACTCGACCGTGGGGTTCTCCACGACGTCCTCCGTCACAAGGCAGTCGATGCCCTTGTCGCGGCAGACCTCAAGGAAATCCTTCAGCGCGGCGTTCTCATGCCCTTTGGGGAATCTGGTGGTGCAGACGTAGCATTTTTTGCCGTAGCTCGCTATGAGCTCGGCGTTCTTTTTCACGGTCTCGTGGCCGAAATAAACGGGCGAGCCCTCGTGGAATCTGAAATCTGTTATCATTGGCTTTCTCCTTTTTTCCGTGGCTATTGTCAGCTTATTAACTATTTATAAGTTATACTAAGCGCGCCCCATTGTAAAATCTCGATTTCTCAACGGCGCGTTGAGAAAAATTCAATGTCCTCCGTTTAAGGCCCGTCGGCCCAAATGAAAAGGACGGCCCCCGGAGGGTCGTCCTTGATTTGTGATGTTTTGTTTGCGTATATGAACCGCCTGCTGCCGTTTCAAGATATAGTTGTCAAATGCGTTTTTTTGCCTCTTTTTGCTGCATCTTGTAGTTGCATTTTTGCATTCCTCTGCGTATAATAAACATAGCAGATGACTTGAGCATTTGCTTGGCGTTGATGTCCGAAAGCGTTCCGGCGTGCGTTGGCGGACGGAGCCTTATGGAGGGGTTTAACAGCAACCTCAAGCCGGATAGGCTTAGGCCGAAAGAAAATGTAGCATCCAGGTTCTGTCAGACATGGCAGAGCCTTTTGCATTATTTTCGTACTTCCCGGATTATCGTCCAGATTGTGAAGACAACGCCCAGCGCCAGCCCGGCGAGGGCGCTGATCAGCTTGATCGTCAGATAGGTTTCCAGCATTCGAATCACCCACTTGTTTCATCGTCGGAATGGCGGGCGTAATACAGCACAAAAAGCTCGTTGGCTCTGTTCAGCCAATATTTCCAGTCAGACACTATCCCATCTATGATTTTGGCAGCCTCCTCGTGCGGCAAAGCAAGAATCTTCTCTGCCGACAAATAGATAGCGTCATCTTCCGCGCCCCCCATATCCAGTAACACGCTTTTTCGGCGGATGGGTATTCGACAGTATTTTGCCTTTCCGTTTATTGTCCCTCTAATAATTTCTGACATAGACCCTCCTTTGGTCGCACAAAAAAACCACCTTGCCGCTTGGCTTGGTGGTTTTATCTGTATATGGTTTTGTACAAAGTTCCCTGTTCGTCGTCTTCCACTATCTCGAACTTCCCGCCTGGTGAAGAGCAGTCGAGCGGGCGTGGATTTGTCGCCGAATATAAAACTCCATCATTTTCTTCGCTTTCGTCAATTATTCGCAGCAAGCCGAATTCCACACCGAGACACTCATACGTTTTGCCGTCTCTAAGGCCAAGCACCCCGAAGGATTCACCAACATATTTGACTTTCATTTTACCTCTTTCACTCCTATCAGCTCATAGCCGTAATGTGTTTCGCTGCCACTATATTGATACCAGTGCACATCATAGATAAAGTTATCTGTTTTTATCAGGCCGCCTACCTTTTGCCACTTGTAATCTTCGCCGCCTATACTATCAGCAAATTTGGAGGCATTTCTGAACGTGTCTGCTACTCCATACCCGGCAATAATCCTAACATCGGAAAGCGCAGCGTCTTTTGGCGCTATCGAATGAAGCTCATACTTGGCTTTCGTGCTGATGTCAACAGACAGCGTCTTTTGCAGAACCGTGTCAGCCAGAGACACGTTGTTCTTCGTAAGCGTCGGCTTGATTATATCTACATATTTGTCCCGGGCGGTTGCGGCAGCATCCTGCCATTTGACCGCCCCGCGCCCTCTCGCCGCTACGCCTCTATCATACCCGAAAACGGTCGTTCTTTCAAGCTTTTCCCGAATATTTATCTGCGTTGAGAAGCTCTTGTATGCGGCTAATTTCTCATCCAGCCTAATTTTAGCCGCGGCGAGCCGCGGCAGCGCGGGAGCTCGCCGGGCAGCGTCCGCATCGGCGCGCTGGAAAAATATTCTAAATTTGTTGAGCCCTCATTCTTGACATTTCTCTGGCATTCATTTAATATGGACAAAGGGTCTGATAATTCGCTAAAGTTTTTTAATAAAAATCAGTGAGGTTTTTAAGATGTATCTTACAGGCAACGAGCTTGAGATCATGGACGTGCTCTGGACTGCGGAGCGCGCGCTCTCGCGCGGTGAGCTTATAGATCTGTCGGTCGATAAGAGCTGGAAAAGCAGCTCTGTACACATTCTGCTCAACAGTATGCTCAAAAAGGGCGCGATTCGCGAGGCGGGCTTTGCCCGATGCGGCAAGACCTGCGGAAGAACCTATGCCGCCGCGCTGTCGGTTGAGGAGTACTATGTGAGCACCCTCGACTCCACGAAGCTCGCCCCCGACACCGTGAAATTCTTTACCGCGGCTCACGAGAAGCTCATGCCGGATCTCCCGGCGCTGGAGGAGGCGCTCTCCGCGCTGAGCCGCGCCGTCCCCCTCGCCCCGGCTAACGCGACACCGACAGAATAATTCCGCCCTCCGCCACTCTGGCCTCTATACCGTCCCCCGCTGCCGCCCGACCCTCGAGCAGCAGCTCTGCCGCCGCGTCCTCTATGCTGTGCTGTATCGCGCGCCTGAGCGGCCGCGCGCCGAATTTGTCGTCGTATCCCGCCGCGGCCAGCCATTTCTCCGTCTCCTCCGGCACGGTGAGCCGCAGGCCGAGCTTTTCAAACCTCGCCCTTATCCCCGCCAGCAGCGTCCGGGTGATGGCCAGCATGTCCGCCTGCCCGAGCCTGTGAAACACTATCGTCTCGTCCACGCGGTTTAAAAACTCCGGCCTGAAGGTGGCGCGCAGCTCCTCCATGACGCGGCGGCGCATCTCGTCCTCGCTGCGGCCGCCCCCGTCGCCGAAGCCGAGGGGCGGGCGGTTTTCCGTTATCGCCTTCGCGCCGATGTTCGAGGTCATGACGATGACGGTGTTGCTGAAATCCACGCGCCGGCCGGTAGAGTCGGTCAGGTGTCCGTCGTCCATTATTTGCAGCAGGATGCCCCACACGTCCTCGTGCGCCTTTTCGATCTCGTCGAACAGCACCACCGACCAGGGCTTTCTGCGCACCTTCTCCGTCAGCTGTCCCCCGTCCTCATACCCCACATAGCCCGGGGGTGAGCCGATGAGACGGCTGACGGTGTGTTTTTCCATGTATTCCGACATGTCCAGCCGGATTATGGCCTGCTCGTCGCCGTAGACGGTCTCGGCCAGCGCGCGGCAGAGCTCGGTCTTGCCCACGCCGGTGGGGCCGAGAAACAGAAAGCTGCCCACCGGCCGCCCCGGGTCGCGCAGGCCGACCCTGCTGCGCCGTATGGCGCGCGACACGGCCGAGACGGCCTCGTCCTGCCCGATGATCCGCCTTTTCAGCAGCGCCTCAAGATTTTTGAGGCGCTGCGTCTCGTCCTCGTTGAGCCCCGTGACGGGCACGTTCGTCCAGAGCGACACCACCCGCGCGATGTCCGCCGTCTCCACCGTCGCCGCGCCGCGCGCGCCGCCGCGCGCCACATGCAGCCCCGCCGCCGCCTCGTCGAGCAGGTCTATGGCCTTGTCCGGCAGAAAGCGGTCGTTTATATACCGGACGGACAGCTCGTAGGCCGCCGTCAGCGCCGCGTCGCTTATGCGCACGCCGTGGTGAGCCTCCAGCGCCCCGCGGAGACTGCGCAGCATCTCGAGCGTCTGCTCCCGCCCCGGCTCCTCCACGTGCACCGGCTGGAACCGGCGCTCCAGCGCCGCGTCCTTTTCGATATGCCGCCGGTATTCCTCCGGCGTGGTCGCGCCGATTATCTGTATCTCGCCCCGCCCCAGCGCGGGCTTGAGGATGTTGGCCGCGTCTATGGCGCCCTCGGCGCTGCCCGCGCCGATTATCGTGTGCAGCTCGTCTATGAAGAGGATGACGTCGCCCGCGCGGCGCACGTCCTTGAGCACGGCCTTAACGCGCTCCTCAAAATCCCCCCGGTATTTGGTCCCCGCGAGCATCGCGGGGATGTCAAGCGAGACTATGCGCTTTGAGCGCAGCTCCTCCGGCGCCTCGCCGCGGGCGACGCTCAGCGCGAGCCCCTCCGCCACGGCGGTCTTGCCGACGCCCGGCTCGCCTATGAGGACGGGGTTGTTTTTCGTCCGGCGGGAGAGTATCTGCACGGTGCGCAGTATCTCGTCCCCGCGGCCGACGACGGGGTCTATCCGCCCCGCCGCGGCGAGCTCCGTGAGATCCCGGCTGTACTGGTCGAGGATGCGCGTGTCCGCGCGGTGCGCGACGCTCCGCGCCAGCCCCGCCTGCTGTCTGCCGCCGGGGGAGGAGGGATTGCCGAACAGGGCGGCGACGTCGGTATATATGTCGTTGAGCTCGAAGCCGAGCGCGAGCAGCACGCGCGCGCCGCCGCAGTCGCCCTGCCGCAGTATGCCTGTGAGCAGGTGCTCGGTGCCGATATAGCCCTGCCGCAGCTCGTTTGCCTCGGCCGCCGCGCGCTCCACCGCCGTCTGCGCTCTGGCGCTCAGCCCCTGCGGCGGCGCGCCGGGAGCGCCCAGTCCGTCCGCCTCGATTATCGCGCGGCGCAGCTGCCTCTCGTCTATGCCCCGCCCGCGCAGTATCCGCGCGCCCAGCCCGGCGTTCTCGGTCAGGATGCCGAGGAGCAGATGCTCCGTCCCGACGCAGCTGTGACCCAGCTCCCCGGCGGCCGTCCGCGCGTTTTCTATGGCCAGCTCCGCCCTCTGGGTGAATTTTTCGTTGCTCTTCATGGTTTATGCCCCCTCAAGTCAGACTACGGCTTTGATAATTATCGCCCGCATATCCCGCCGAAAGCGGCGAAATATATCGGCGCGCCCAAAAATTATCCCCATAATTTGCAGGAATTATATGCCGTACACAATTTTTCAATTGATTTTTGAAAAGGATGTGTTACAATATTTCCTACAATGGCTTAAGGTCTGAGCCCGCCGGATTTGGGCCTGCGGTCAAATAAACATACGGAGGTAACATTATGGCTTTTGTTATTACCGATGAGTGCCTGTCCTGCGGTTCCTGTGCCGCTCAGTGCCCCGCCGAAGCTATCGACATGGGCGAGCTGCATTACGAGATCAACCCCGACAAGTGCCTTGAGTGCGGCGCCTGCGCGGCTCAGTGCCCTGCCGAGGCTATAGTCCAGGAGTAATCCATCAGGCAAACATATTAAGGGGCGATTTTTTAATCGCCCCTTAATATTGTATCAGCATGTCGGGAGGAAATATGCCGGAATTTACGGAGCTGTGGGCGGGCGGGCCGGTCTTTGCGCAGGCGGAGCATTTCCGCCTCGGCACGGACAGCGTGCTGCTGGCCGATTTTGTGAATACCTCGGGCGCCGCGAGGGGCGTCGATCTCGGCTGCGCCTCGGGCGCGATCGCCCTGCTGCTGCTCGCGCGCTCCCCGGCGCTGCACATGACGGGGCTTGAGCTGCTGCCGGACGCGGCCGCGCTCGCGCGGGAGAATCTGGAAAAAAACGGCCTCGCCGACAGAGGGGAGATCATCGCCGGCGACATACGGCGACACCGGGCGCTTTTTCGCGCGGGCAGCTTCGACCTTGTGGCCGCGAACCCGCCCTACTACCCCGCGGGCAGCGGGTCTCTGCCGCGCGACGGCGGCCGCGCCGCCGCAAGAGGCGAGACGGCCTGCTCGCTCGACGACGTCTGCGCCGCCGCGGCCTTCCTCTGCCGCACCGGAGGCAGCTTCTCGCTGGTCTACAAGCCCGAACGGCTCTCGGAGCTGCTGTGCGCGATGAGCGCGCACGCCATCGAGCCGAAGCGTCTGCGCCTCGTCTGCAACCGCGCGGGCGACGCGCCCGGCCTCGTCCTCGTCGAGGGGCGACGCGGCGGAAAGCCCGGCCTGCGGATAGAGCCGGAGCTCGTGCTCACCGCCGCCGGCGGCGGAGAGAGCGCGGAGTTCAGGCGGATATACCACAGATAAAAAAGCAAAAAACCTGTCGTTCTTTGGCCATCCGGCCTCCG
>JAYFNM010000055.1:0-3064 GCA_034933465.1 Oscillospiraceae bacterium
GCACCAGCTCATCTATGTCCACCATCACGACCTCGTTCCGGTTGTCCTTCTTCCACGCTTCCATGTATGTTCCCCCTCTTCGGTTGTGCCTCTATTATACCGTAAAAACCTCCCCTTGTGGGAGGTTTTTTGACAAGCTGAGAAGACCCCCATCCGAAAGGACGGGGGTCTTCTGTTGCATTTATCACTCGGTCCGCAGCGCTTCGACGGGGTCCTTCTTCGCGGCTATGCCGGAGGGGATGAGACCGGCGACGAAGGTCAGCACCACGCTTATCGCCACGAGCCCCACGGCGCCCTGCCACGGCAGCACGGAGTTGAGCGTGTAGATGCCGGTCAGCTCGTGGACGATGATATTTATCGGGATGTTTATCAGCAGCGTCATGACAATGCCCAGCGCCCCGGCCGCGAAGCCGATGATAAAGGTCTCGGCGTTGAAGACGCGGGAGATATCCTTCTTCGACGCGCCGATTGCGCGCAGGATGCCTATCTCCTTGGTGCGCTCGAGCACGCTTATATAGGTTATTATGCCGATCATTATCGAGGACACGACGAGGGATATCGCGACGAAGGCGATAAGCACGTAGCTTATAACGTTGATTATCGTCGTTATCGAGCTCATCAGCAGCGCCACAACGTCGGTATAGCTGATCTGATCCTCCTCGGCGACAGAGCTGTTGTAGTCCTCTATGGCAGAGGCGATGTTGTCCTTGTCGGCGAAGGTGGAGGCGTAGATATTTATTGTGCTCGGGCTGTCGAGGTCGGCGTAGCCGAGCTTTTTCAGGTTGTCCTTGAGGCTGCTCTCGGAATAGACCGGGGGCATGGCGTTGTCGTATATCCAGAGGTAATCGTCGTCCTCGAGCGCGAGCAGGGCAAAGTCCCCGGCGAGCTCCCCGTCGGAGAGCCTGCCGTAGAGCGCCTTCATCTGTACGGCGTACTGCTCCTTTATCTGCTGACCCATCATCTGGCCGACATAGCTGCTGAGCGTCTCGTCGTCCATCTGGCCGAGCATGGAGGCGTACTCCGGATAGTAATCCGTCACCATCTTTTCGATATCGCTCCTGGTCGTGCCCTCCATCTGCTTGTCAACAAGCTCCTGCACGTAGCTGTCCTCCGGCTCGCTCATATACCGCAGGTATATGTCCGCCAGCTCCTCATCCGTGGCGGCCGCGATATACTCCCTCGCCGCGTCCGTCTTGCGGGCGTTGGTCAGCGCCTCGTTGTCCCCGTCGAGATACGGGAGGCCGTTAAACACGTCGAGCTCCGGGTCGGCAAGCTGCTTTTTTACGATGTCCTTCTCGGCAGTCTCGGAGATGATGTGCTCCACGAGCGAATGCGTATAGCCTATCGCGCCGGTGAGCATGCCCGAGGAGGCATTCTCATCCTGCCGGATTATGCCTGTGATCTTCACCTCGAGGCCGTTGTTGTATAGCGTGCGCAGGCCGAGCTCCTCCCCGGTCAGATCGACATATTCCCCGCTCTGACTGTCATAGCTGTATTCGTCTGCGGGATAGATATAGCGAAAGCTCATGCCGCATATATCCTCATAGCTCCAGCTCTCCGTGCTGGTCTCCACGGTCTTCTGGTCGATGAGCGCCTGCATCTCCTCGGTGATGCTGCTGTTGGATTTCAGACCCAGCGCGTAGAGCACCATGTCGGATATCTCGTTGTTCTTGTCCACGACGAGCACCACCTCGTCGTAGCTCTCCGGCCACTCGCCGTAAAGCAGGTCGTACTGGGTCTTCAGCAGCGGGCTTATCGCCTCGCCGTCATCCCCCGGCAGCATCTCCTGCCAGACGTTCGCCACGGAGTAATATGAGCCGTAGGTGGAGAAAAACGAGCTGTAGTCTCCGCCGTACAGCGAGCTCATGGTGTTTTCAAGCAGCTTTACGATGTCGGTCTTGACTATATTGCCATCAACGTCCTCGGCGTAGAGGTTCATGTCGAGGTCGTACGAATATTGGACGGAGCTGACGTACTGGCCTATCTCGCTGTCCGGGCTCTCAAGATAGGTCTTGAAAGCCTTGAGGTTGTTCGTCTGCTTCTCGGCGGAGATCATGGAGTTCATCAGATCGTACATGATGGTGCTCGAATACACGGCGTCCCTGTCGTGCCGGTTCCCGCCCGAGTCGGCCTTGACGCCCATGAGCGAGCTCATCATGCCGGTCATGTCCACGCTCTCGGCCTGGATGGAGATGGGATAGCTTGAGAGCGTGTCCTCCTGAACGTCGTCGATATAGTTTTGTATGCCGTTTGAGAGCGACATTATGAGCGCGATGCCGATAATGCCTATGCTCCCGGCAAAGGCCGTGAGTATGGTGCGCGCCTTCTTCGTGAGCAGATTGTTCGTGGACAGCGCGAGCGCCGTGAAAAAGCTCATGGAGGTCTTGCCGCCCGGCGATGCCGGCTCGGCCTGCCCGTCCCCGGAGTACGGGTCGCTGTCGTCCACTATCAGGCCGTCCTTGAGGCGGATTATGCGTCCGGCATAGCCCTCTGCGAGGTCGGGGTTGTGCGTGACCATGATGATGAGCTTGTTTTTTGAGATCTCCTTGAGAATGTCCATGATCTGCAGCGAGGTGTCCGAGTCGAGCGCGCCGGTCGGCTCGTCGGCAAGGAGGATATCCGGGTCGTTCACAAGCGCTCTCGCTATCGCCACGCGCTGCATCTGGCCTCCGGACATCTGGTTCGGTTTTTTGTTTATCTGGTCGCCGAGGCCGACCTTTTCCAGCGCCTCAACAGCGCGGCGGCGGCGCTCGGACGGCGCGACGCCCGACAGCGTCAGCGCGAGCTCCACGTTTGAAAGCACGCTCTGGTGCGGAATGAGGTTATACGACTGGAAGACAAAGCCTATGGAATGGTTCCTGTACGCGTCCCAGTCCGCGTCGCTGAAATTTTTTGTGGTCTTCCCGTTTATGACGAGATCGCCCGAGCTGTACTGGTCGAGCCCGCCGATGATGTTCAGCAGCGTCGTCTTGCCGCAGCCGGAGTGGCCGAGAATGGCGACAAATTCGCTCTCTCTGAAATTGAGGCTTATGCCCCGCAGCGCGTGTACCGTCGTGTCTCCGGC
>JAYFNM010000056.1:0-7837 GCA_034933465.1 Oscillospiraceae bacterium
TGAGTGTTTGTGTTAATGTGTTCATGGCGAATAGGGTGCACCTGCCTTTCGGTTTTGTCTCAGCAACTTAACCTTAGCACAGGCCATCCCTATTCGCTATCTTTTTTCGCTATCTGTACAGTATCATTGTAACACCTACAAAATTTTCAAGAGGCGACCTCGCCGTAGGTCAAAGCGCCGGTACAGTGCGGATAAGACTCGACATCCCAGCGGTGGTCTACCCACATGGTCTCGTCCTTGAGCAGGAAGCCGCTCTCTACCCCGCCTGTAATGCATCTGCCCACATCCACATGGTAATACTGCCCGTCTATACCCACGATGTTCCAGCAGTAGTCCTGCCAGTCCCTCTGCCCGTATACTATCTGGCAGCTCACGCCGAGCCTCCTGCACAGCTCCACATACGACAGCGCTATCCCCTCGCTGTTTGCCTGCCTGCCGATGAGGGCGTAGTACACGTTGTTGAGCGCGGCCTCGTCCGAATAGGCGCAGTTCGCGGTGAGATATTCACAGGCGAGCAGCGCTTTGTCCGCGGCGTCCATATCCTCCGTGTTCTCGTCCGCAAAGGGGTCGAGCCGTTCTATCTCGCTGCGTCTCGCATCAAGCTCCGCGGCGGACATGCCGTAATCAATATTGATCTCATAGAGCCGCTGCATACCTGTGCCGCTGAACATGTTCACGTTCACCTTCGGAGAGGCGGTAGAGCTCGCCGGGTATTCCTCGTACACCTTTCCGGCGTACAGCTCCACATTTTCCGCGCTGTACGAGCTGTGGGAAATTAGCACGACCAGCTTCGTCCGGCCGGTCTCATAGGCATTTTTTATCGCCTCGCCAAGTCCGGCGGAATACTGCATCTGGATGATATCGCCCACGCTCTGCCCAGCCTCGCTGTAGGTGATGCGGATGTTCGCCTCGTAATAGGTGACAATTTTCGTGAGCTCGTAGGCGATGTTTTCGACGCAGTAGGCGCAGAGTGCGTCCCGCGTGCGCACCTGCCAGCAGGCGCTGGCCATATCCTCGGTCGTGTCCCCCTCGTATGCCGGGTCGAACATAATGGTGCTCTCCGTGCCGCCGGCAGACACCAGCTTTACAAGCGCCCGCTTAAGCTCGCTGAAGGTCTTCACCGTTATCCTCGCGTCGGGCTCGTCGTCGTCCCCGGCGGCGGGCACATAGTCGCTCACGGAGACATATTCCTTGTCAAACAGTCCGCCGCAGCCGCACAGCGACGCGGACAGCGCGAGAATAAGAACGACCGCCGCAAGCTTTTTTCCCATCTAACGCACCTCTGAGATGTTCTCAAATCCGTTGCCGAAGACGTTTTTTGCGTCGGAAACGACAAAAAACGCGCGCTCGTCCACATTTTTCACTATCCTGCGCAGCTCGGCAATCTGCGTGCGCTTTATCACGCACATGATGACGTGCTTTGTATTGTGCGAATACGCCCCCTGCCCCTCGAGCACGGTGACGCCGCGGCGGATATGGCCGGAGATGATGTCTCTTATGAGCTCCTCGCTGTTCTCGCTGATGATATAGCAGATGAGCGAGTTGTCGATGCCGTAGAGCGCAAGATCTATCACCTTGCTGACGACGAACATGGCGATGACGGAATACATGGCGCTCTCGTACTTGCCGAGAATAACGGCGTAGGCCGCGATAATAACGGCGTCGAGAACAAGGATTATCGTGCCGAAATTGAGGTGCGGAAACTTCATGCGGATCATTTTTGCCACAATATCCATTCCGCCGGTGGTCGCGCCCACATAGTAGACCGCGCCGAGGCCGGCGCCCTTTATGACGCCACCTATTATGCTGGCGAGCATCGCATCATGAGTAAGGACTATGCCGGTCACGGCGAAGATATCCACGAAGGCCGAGGAGACGGCCATCCCCACAAGCGAACCGACGAGGAAATCCAGACCGAAATGCCGCCAGGCCACGATAAACAGCGGAATATTGAAAATAATGGTCATCACGCCGACCGGGAAGCGCGTAAAGTGGTTTATCAGCATCGCAATGCCGACGATACCGCCGGACACGATGGAGTTGGGGTACATAAAAAACTGGAAGCCTATCGCGTATACGGCCGAGCCAAAAACAATCGCAAGGTATTTGGTAAGGCGTTTCAGAAATGCTTTTGATTCACTTTTGCCGACTGTAGTGTTCATTTCATTCCTCTATCAAAGATAACTGTTGTTCTTCCCTGTCCTCGGGCTTGAGCAGCGCGCCGGCGGCCGGGATGGAGCGCACTCTGTAACGGCCGGCGTTTTTGATGCTCGTGTTTTTCAGCTCCGCCGCGCCCGTGAGCGCGCGCTTGGGCTTGAGCGACATGACGGCCACGCCCTGAGCGGAGCGGCTCGTCTTGGGCTGGAGCAGCGCGGTGTTGAAGATGAGCGCGCGGTCGTCGCCGGAGTAGCAGACAAGATCCGTCTCCCCGGTCAGGAGCAGCGCCGCCTTGAGCGGGCTCTTGTCCGAGTAGGCGTTGATGAGCTTTTTGCGGTTTGTCTTCGTCTCGTAGGCGGACAGCTCTATCCGGGCGGCCTTGCCGTTTTCGAAGATGAAGAGCAGATTGGCCCGGTAATCGCCGGGGTCGAGCATGGCGATGACGCTCTCTCCGTCGTCCATTTGCAGCTTCGTGGGCAGGTAGACGCCCAGCGCCGAGGCTTTCACATCCTCAAAATCGTACACATGCGCCTTGTACATCTGCTGGCGATCCGTGAGGAAGAGCACCTCTCCCCTGTTGGACGCGTCGAAGCTCTCGCGCAGCGCGTCGCCCTCTTTATACTTCTGTTCGCCGCTCATGCGCAGCGACTGCGCGGTGATCTTCTTGAAGTAGCCCTCTCTGGACAGAAAGAGCGTGACGGGGTAGTCCTCGATATGCTCGGTCTCGTTGAACTGCTCTATCTCGTCGGCATAGACGATGCCGGTGTGGCGCGGGACAATGTATTTCTTGTTGACCTGCCTGAGCTCGTCGATGATTATGCTCTTGATGCGGCGGCGGTTGTTCAGGGTCTCCTCAAGCTCCGCGAGAGCACGCTCCAGCTCGTCTGTCTCGGAGGTGCGCCTGAGTATGAACTCGCGGTTGATGTTACGGAGCTTTATCTCGGCTACATACTCGGCCTGTATCTGGTCAATGCCGAAGCCCACCATCAGATTCGGCACGACCTCGGCTTCAAGCTCGGTATTTCGGATGATCTCGATGGCTCTGTCAATATCCAGAAGTATCCGCTCAAGGCCCTTGAGCAGGTGGAGCTTCTCCTTCTTTTTGCTTATCTCGAAGAACACCCGGCGGCGCACGCAGTCCATACGCCAGGCCGTCCACTCGTCAAGTATCTCGCGCACGCCCATCACGCGCGGATTTCCCGCAACAAGAATGTTGAAGTTGCAGGGGAAGGCGTCCTGCAGGGTCGTCATTTTGAAGAGCTTCTGCATGAGCTTGTCCGGGTCCGTGCCGCGCTTAAGATCAATGGCGAGGCGCAGGCCGCCTAGGTCGGTCTCGTCGCGCATGTCGTTTATCTCGCGTATCTTGCCGGTCTTTATAAGCTCGGCCACCTTGTCGATTATCGCCTCGCAGGTCGTCGTGTACGGCAGCTCGTATATCTCTATTATGTTCTCATCCGGCAGAAATCTCCACCGGGAGCGCACCTTAAAGCTGCCCCGGCCGGTGTTGTATATATTCTCCATCTCCGCGCGGTCAAAGATTATCTCGCCGCCGGTCGGGAAATCAGGGGCAGGCAGGGTGGACAGGATGTCATGCTCGCTGTCGCGCAGATAGTCTATGGTGGTCTCGCAGACCTCATTGAGGTTGAAGCCGCAGATCTGGCTGGCCATGCCGACGGCGATGCCGGAGTTGGCGGAGGTAAGGACGTTGGGAAAGGTGGTCGGCAGAAGCGCGGGCTCTTTGACGCTGCCGTCGTAATTGTCGGCAAAGTCCACGGTGTCCCTGTCGATATCCTTAAAGACCTCCGCGCAGATTGGGGAGAGCTTCGCCTCGGTATAACGTGAGGCGGCGTAGGCCATGTCCCGCGAATACACCTTGCCGAAGTTGCCCTTAGAGTCCACAAAAGGCGTCAGAAGCGCCTCGTAGCCCACCGAGAGACGCACCATGGTCTCATATATGGCGGCGTCCCCGTGGGGGTTGAGCTTCATGGTCTGGCCGACAATATTCGCGCTCTTTGTGCGCGCGCCGGTCAACAGCCCCATCTTGAACATCGTATAGAGGAGCTTCCTGTGCGAGGGCTTGAAGCCGTCTATCTCCGGAATGGCGCGCGAGACGATGACGCTCATCGCGTAGGGCATATAATTCGTCTCGAGCGTCTGGGTTATGGGCTGCTCCAGCACCTCGGCGCGCAGACCCACGACGTTCGGATTATCGTATTTCTTTTTTTCCTGTACTTTTTTCTTAGCCATATTACCCGCTCTTATTTTTTAGTTTTCTTTCCGCTGCTCAGATCTCTGTGACAGCGCGGGCAGCTCTTGACGACCAGAACGCCCATCATGATATGCTTCCCGCAATAGGGGCAGCGGCAGAATTTATACATCACTACCAGCGTCGCCACGATCAGCCCAATGGTCGCGCAGAGCAGGACCACCTGCGCCACAGAGCCGGTCTCCGTGAACAGCAGACTCGCCACGCAGACTATCAGGGAGAAAATAATCAGGTATTTCGCCATTTTCTTACCATAGTCGAAAGTTCTGTCATATCTTGCTTTCATATGTGATCTCCCCGTTATGAGATATCGGCGAGATCCAGATATTTATATCCGAATTCGGCGATATGATTTTTTCTTCCGTCCAGATTGTCCCCCAGCAGCAAATCGAACATCTGCGCCATGCTCTCGGCGTCCTCCGGCATGACCTTTATCAGCCGCCGGCTGTCCGGGTTCATTGTCGTCATCCACATCATGTCCGGGTCGTTCTCGCCGAGCCCCTTGCTGCGGCTGATGCCCGCCTTTGCACCCTTGAGGCTGTCAACTATCTCGGCCTTCTCGCGCTCGGAATAGGCGAAATAGGTCTTTCCCTTGCTCTCTATCTCGTATAGCGGCGACTCCGCGATATACACGAAGCCCTCTCTTATCAGCGTAGGCACGAGGCGGTAGAGCATGGTGAGGATGAGCGTTCGTATCTGAAAGCCGTCCACGTCCGCATCAGTGCAGATAATGACCTTGTTCCAGCGGAGATTGTCGAGGCTGAAGCCCGAGAGATTTTTCGTGTGCTTTTCCTTCACCTCTACCCCACAGCCGAGCACCTTCATCAGGTCAACTATAACGTCGCTCTTGAATATGCGCACATAGTCCGCCTTGAGGCAGTTGAGTATCTTGCCGCGCACCGGCATTATCCCTTGAAACTCCGAGTCGCGCGAAAGCTTGCAGGCGCCGAGCGCCGAGTCGCCCTCGACGATGTATATCTCGCGCCGCCCGGCGTCGCGGCTGCGGCAATCGACGAATTTCTGCACGCGGTTGGCAATGTCGATATTTCCGGAGAGCTTGGCCTTCATGCCCTGTCGGGCACGCTCCGCCGTTTCGCGGCTGCGCTTGTTGATGAGCACCTGCTCGGCTATTCTGTCCGCTTCGGGCTTGTTCTCGATAAAATACACCTCGAGCTGCGCCTTGAGAAATTCCGTCATGGCGGACTGGATAAACTTGTTGTTTATGGCCTTTTTGGTCTGGTTTTCATACGAGGTCTGCGTGGAGAAGCAGTTGGTCACGAGCACAAGGCAGTCCTGTATGTCCTGAAATTTTATCGCGCTCTCGCTCTTCTGGTATTTCCCGAGCTGCTTGATATACCCGTCGATGGCGGAGGTGAAGGCGCGGTTGACCGCCCGCTCGGGCGAGCCGCCGTTTTCAAGCCAGGAGGAGTTGTGGTAATACTCAAGCGCGGTGGCCTTGTTTGAAAAGCAGAAGGCGGCCGTTATCTTGACCTTGTATTCCGGCTTGTCCTCCCGGTCGCGCCCCTTGCGCTCGGTCGAGATGAAGACCGGCTGTGTCAGCGGCGCGTCCCCGGCAAGCTCGGCGACATAGTCCATGATGCCGTTTTCATACAAAAAGTCCTTCGTCTCGAACCTTCCGCCCTTTTGGAGCCTCAGCCGGAAGGTTATCCCCGCGTTCACGACAGCCTGTCTGTGCAGAATATCGTCGAAGTATTCCTCGGGAATGTTTATGTCGGTAAATACCTCAAGGTCGGGCTTCCAGCGGATGGTGGTGCCGGTCTTCTTCCTGTCGGTCGGCTCCACGGTGAGCTCCTTGCCCTTTTTCCCGCAGGGGCGGCCCTTTTTGAAATGCAGGCTGTACTTGTTCCCGTCGCGCCAGACCGTGACGTCCATGTATTCAGAGGCGTACTGCGTGGCGCAGGAGCCGAGGCCGTTCAGGCCGAGCGAGAACTCATAGTCCCCCCCGTCGCTGTTTTTATATTTGCCGCCCGCGTAGAGCTCACAGAAGACCAGCTCCCAGTTAAAGCGCTTCTCGTTCGGGTTCCAGTCCATCGGGCAGCCGCGGCCGAAATCCTCGACCTCTATCGACCTGTCCTCATAATAGGTCAGCGTGATGAGCTCGCCGTGTCCCTCGCGGGACTCGTCTATGGAGTTGGAGAGTATCTCGAACACGGCGTGCTCGCAGCCGTCCAGCCCGTCAGAGCCGAAGATGACCGCCGGTTTTTTCCGGACTCGGTCCTCTCCCTCCAGAAGGACTATACTGTCGTTGCCGTACTGCGCGGTGAATTTGCTCATATATGACTATGCCCCTTTTTAACAACATCTTGTGCGGCACACGCCGCCGATTCTACCTTATTTTGACTTGTACAGTATAACACATCCGGCGAATTTTTCAAGCAAAAAGCGGGCTGCGATATGCAGCCCGCTTCCGCGGCAGATATTTCTCCTATGCGGAGGAACTCTCTTTCCGCTTGACAAGTTCCGGTTTGGGCTGAAAACGTATATTATAGAATATACGCGGCCTTACGCGGCTGTCTGTATATGACCGCCCGAAGCTTTGTCCGAGCATAGTATGTGCCGCGGCGCGCTTTTTAGCCCGGTAGTTTTTCCCACGGATTAATTTTCGCGCCCGCCGTCAAGAATAGACGCATATCAAAGAACACGGAGGAACGGGCATGAACAGACGAAATACCGGCCGGAAAAGAGACGGCGAGCGGCTGCAAAGCGACAGGGCGCGGCTCGAATGTGTATCTTCCGCGCTCACGCAGGCATATTGCACCTTTAATTCCGTCTCGGATCCTGTTATAATGGATGCGTGCATTTTCGAGATAAACGCGCTATGCGCCCGCCGCAACTCGCTTCTGCGGGATATGCGGGCGCTGGAGCAGCCGCCCTCGAGCGCCGCCGCGCTGTGACCGCGGCGTGCCGCCGCAAGTCAGTTTGAAAGGATAAGCTATGGAAACTCTATCTACCCTGCTCATCATCGCCGCCGTCGTCGTCTTCGGCGTTCTCCTGCTGAAAATACTGGCCAAGCCCATAGGCCTGATATTCAAGCTGTTGATCAACACACTCTTCGGCTTTCTTAGCCTCTTCATCATCAATTTTTTCGGCGGCTTTATCGGGTTCACGCTGGGGGTAAACGTTCTCAACGCCCTGATAGTCGGCGTGCTCGGCGTCCCCGGCGTCATACTGCTCGCCCTGCTTCACTTCTTCCTCTGACTACATAAGCCTGTATCCGCGAAAAAACGGGTCTGCCGTCAAACGCAATTTCTGGGTTCTATAATAAATGTTGGGGTAGGCATCCGACGAGGATGAGCTACACCCAACATTTTTTAAAAATTAAGAAAAAAAGGTAGAGCATAGAAGAAAAATCCTTTAAGATAAAAGCGACCAAACCCAATCAGAAAGGAATCA
>JAYFNM010000057.1:0-116954 GCA_034933465.1 Oscillospiraceae bacterium
GGGCCGGCCGTTGTCCTCACAGTACAACGGCTCAACCATTTCATACAGCTGCTCCCAGTCTACCGCTGCATCGATTTTTCGCAGTAGGTGGTTCTCCGGCACAAGGCTGTCTATATCCACTATCTCGACAATCCCACGTTCCATTTTCCCACGTTCCAGCATTTTTTATCACCCTATTATATTTTACCATATATACGCGAAAAAGCCCAGTCATTACTGGACTTTTTCGACAGACTGAGGCCGGGTCTGCCGCTTTTTGCGGCAGGCTCGGCCTGTGAAATTTTCTCCCGTCTACTTGCTCTGTATGGCCGCGCGGCCAGCGCGGAACGCGGCGATATTGAGCTCGGCGAGCTTCGCCGGGACAGTGCCGCGGATTATCCGCTCCCAGTCCACGCCGCCCAGGTCGAGCGCTCCGGTCATCGCGCCGAAGAGCACGACGTTCATGCATTTGGCGTTGCCGAGACCGGCGGCAATGCTCTCCGCGTCGAGCGTGACGCAGCGAAAATGCGCGCGCATTGCCTCGAGGCAGCCCTTCGGATATTCGCACAGACCCGCGGCCACGGTGGAGGAGGGCAGGGCGTATTCGTTTATCACGGCGACGCCGTCTTTTTTCAAAAACTCGGCATAGCGGACGGCCTCCATCTGCTCAAAGGCGACCATTATGTCCGCCTCGCCCTTTCCCAGCACCGGGGAATAGACCTTCTCGCCCCAGCGCACCTGCGTGGAGACGCTGCCGCCGCGCTGGCTCATGCCGTGCACCTCGGACATTTTTATGTCGTAGCCCTCTTCCATAAGGCCGTTTATAAGAATTTTCGCCGTCAGAATGGCTCCCTGGCCGCCGACGCCCACAAGTATCGCGCTCTTGTTTTCCATGGTGTCAGTCCTCCTTCCTGCTGATCGCGCGCACAGGGCAGACCTGCGCGCAGACCGTGCAGCCGACGCACTGCGTCGCGTCGATGCTGGACTTGCCGTCCCTGAGCATGAGCGCGGGGCAGCCCACGCCGAGACATTTTTTGCAGCCGATGCACCTGTCCCTGTCCACGACGCACAGGCCGATATCGTGCTTCTCGCGCTTTATGAGCAGGCAGGAGCGGCGCGCGATGATCGCCGCCGGGATCTCGGACGCGAGCGCGCCGTCCACGGCGGCCTGCATGGCCGCGAGATCCTGCGGGTCGGCGATGAAGACGTTTTTGAAGCCTATCGCGCGGAGCACGTCCTCTATCTTTATCGCCGCGGCGACCTCTCCCTCGAGGTTGAAGCCGGTGCCGGGGTTGTCCTGATGGCCGGTCATGCCGGTGATATGGTTGTCGAGCACCACGGGGATGACCTTCGCGCCGTTGTAGATTATCTCCGCCGCGCCGGTCATGCCGCTGTGGAAGAAGGTGGAGTCCCCCATGACGCCGAACACCTTTTTCCCGGTCTGGCCGGATACCTCGAAGGCCTTCGCCATGCCCGCGCCCACCGTGAAGCCGCCGCCCATGCACACGCAGGTGTCGGTGGCGCTCAGCGGGGCGGCCGCGCCGAGGCTGTAGCAGCCGATATCGCCGGTGATGACGAAGTTTTTACCCTTGGACACGGTGTAGAAAAAGCCTCTGTGCGGGCAGCCGGGGCAGAGCGCGGGCGGCCGCGACACGGCCTTTACGCCGACGTCCACGGTCTCCGGCGCGACGCCGAACAGCTCCTCGCGGAGCCGCTGGGGATTCTGCTCGAACATGCTGCTCACGAGCGCCTTGCCGACGCAGTCTATCCCGGCGGCCTTTATCTGCTGCTCCATAAAGCCGTCGAGCTCCTCTATCACATAGAGCTTCTCGACCCTTGAGGCAAAGTCGCGTATCAGCTCCATCGGCAGGGGGTTGGTCAGGCCGAGCTTGAGAAAGGACGTGTCCTCCGGGAAGACGTCCTTCGCGTACTGATAGGCGATGGACGCGGTGATAACGCCGAGCTTCGCGCCCTTCAGCTCGAGCCGGTTTATAGGGCAGCTGTTGCCGTATTTTTCGAGCTCCCTGAGGTTTTCCTCCACCTTGGGGTGGTTGAGGCAGGCGTTCGCCGGCACGCAGATAAACTTGCGCGCGTTGCGCTTATAGTTTATCGGTTCCGCCTCCTCGCGCTCGCCGAATTCGACCAGGCTCTTCGAGTGCGAAACGCGGGTCGTCGTGCGAAACAGGACGGGCATGTCGAAGCGCTCGGAAATACGGTAGGCCTCCTTCACGAAGTCGATGCACTCCTGAGAGTCCGACGGCTCGATGAGCGCTATCTTCGCGGCGCGGGCATAGTGGCGGTTGTCCTGCTCGTTCTGGGAGGAGTGCATACTCGGGTCGTCCGCCGAGACGATGACAAAGCCGCCGTTCACGCCGTTGTAGGCCGCCGTGAACACCGGGTCCGCCGCCACGTTCAGCCCGACATGCTTCATCGCCGTGAAGCTGCGCACCCCGCCTATGCACGCGCCGTAGGCCACCTCCGTGGCCGTCTTCTCGTTCGGGGCCCACTCGCAGTAGAGCGCGCCCCTGTACTGGGGCAGGTTCTCAAAGATCTCCGTGCTGGGGGTGCCTGGATAGGCCGAGCAGACCTTCACGCCGGCCTCGTACACGCCGCGCGCTATGGCCTCGTTGCCGGAAAGAAGATGTTTCAAATTATCGCCTTCCTCGTCAAAAAAAGTATTTGTCGAATAGTTCACCGAATGATTCAAGTATGACAGTTTTCCCCGCGCAAGTCAAGCCCCCGGCCGATAAAAATCGGCCGACGACTCAGCCCGTCAAAAAACTATGCTTCCAAGTAAGCCTTGATAGAGCAGCGGGAGAGCGCGAGAGGGCAAGGCCCGTCTCGCGTTACAATAAACCG
Organism: Oscillospiraceae bacterium; assembly: GCA_034933465.1. GTDB lineage: Bacteria > Bacillota > Clostridia > Oscillospirales > Oscillospiraceae > Limivicinus. The sequence goes on from JAYFNM010000057.1 coordinate 2,839, forward strand.
CCAGCGAAGGCTTGATTTATCAAGCCTTTGCCGAGCGAAGCAAGTTTTTTCGTGATATCACGCTTTCACGAAAAAAGTGGCGGATGAAGCCCCCGGCCGATAAAAATCGGCCGGGGGCGGCGTCACGCTCCGATATTATTTTTCCGGGCTCAGGCCGCGCAGATAGGCGGCGGCGATGCGTCTGCCGCGCTCCTCGATCGGGAAAGCGCCCTCCTCTATCCGCCACTGCATGAGCATCCCGCGGTGCAGCGTCACGAGCGCCGCGAGTATCTCGTCGGTCGACTCGTCGGCGCGGACGCTGCCCTCGCGCTTGCAGGCGTCTATAAATTCGCGCAGCATACGAAACCACACGCGGCTGTCCTTTATCTTCAGCGCCCCCTGTCCGGGGTATCTCAGCGCGTGGATAAGGCTCTTGTAGAGCACCTCCTCGTTCACGCTGATCGTCAGCGTCCGCCCGACGAAATCGAGCAGCTTGTCGCGCGCGGAGCTCTTCGTATCGGCGGCGTAATCCTTTTCAAGCTCCAGATAAGCCGCGTCCACATGATCCGTCACCTGGAGCACGAGCTCGTCCTTGCTCTTGAAATAGTGGTAGATATTCCCCACCGAGCAGCCCGCGGCCTGCGCTATCTCCTCGACCGAGACGTTCTCGAAGCCGTTCCTGTCGAAGAGGTCGAGCGCGACGCTCTGTATGCGCCCGCGCGTCTCCAGCGCCTGTTTCTTTCTCGCCGTTATCCGCTTTGCCATCGCCTTTACCCGCTTCCATTCAATAAATGCACATATTATAATTCAAAAACAGGTGAAAATACAAGCCCCGGTCGCGGTTTTATTCGGCGGCAGCATTGAAATAAAGGCCGTTCGCGTTTATAATCAGCTAAAACAGTTTTATTTTCCGCGCCGCGCCCCGCGGCGGGCAGAATGGAGAAAGCCATGTTTAAATTAAAAGAGTATTTCCCGCCCGATTTCGGCGGAGAACGCCTGTCGCGCTCCCCGCTCGCCGTTTTTGAGCCCGCGCCCATGGACGGCGTCGCCCCGGAGGGCTACCACTCCATGAGCATTTTTCCCGAGTATTTCAGGACTGAGGCGGGCTGGCTGCTCGCGGAGGAGAGCCGGATGGACTGCGTGGCCGTGCTGGAGGGCGGGAGGCTCGCCGTGAAGGAGTTTCGCCGCCTGAAGAAGGGCGAGCGGGTCGCCGTGGGGCGCAGCGAGGACGGCGCGGAGGGCATATACGTCGATACCGACGGCTTCCGCGAGGCCGCCGCTGCCGGGGACGCCTTCGCCTTCCGGCAGAGCAAGTCCAGAGAGACGGCCTTCTCCCGCGACTACGACTCGATATACGAGCTGCTGCGCTATGAGCGCGAGCACGGCAAGATAGTCTGGGTGCTCGGCCCGGCCTTCGCCTTCGACAAGGACGCGCGCGGCGCGATGAGCCGCCTCATAGACGCGGGCTACGCGCACGCGATACTCGCCGGAAACGCGCTCGCCACGCACGACCTTGAGGCCGCGTGGCTCGGCACGGCGCTGGGGCAGGATATCTACACCCAGCGCTCCCAGCCCGGCGGGCACTATAACCATCTGGACACGATAAACCGCATCCGCGCCTACGGCGGGATAAGGGAGTTTATCGCCGGAGAGCGGCTGGACGACGGGATAATCTGCGCCTGCGAGAGGAACGATGTCCCTTACGTGCTCTGCGGCTCCATACGCGACGACGGGCCGCTGCCCCCCGTGATGGGGGACGTCTATCGCGGGCAGGACGCCATGCGCGCGCAGCTCTGCGGCGCGACGACCCTTCTGTGCATGGCGACCATGCTCCACAGCATCGCCGCCGGAAACATGACCCCCTCCTACCGCGTACTGCCCGACGGCACGATACGGCAGGTCTATTTCTACTGTGTGGACGTCTCGGAATTCGTGATAAACAAGCTGTCCGACCGGGGCAGCCTCTCCGCGCGCGGAATCGTCACGAACGTGCAGGACTTCGCGGTGATGCTGGCGGATGAGCTCGCGCCCGGCAGGTAAAAAATTCTCGACAGGAGTGGCGAAATGAAAAACAAACAGCTCACGGTCTGGGAGGCGGCCTGTATCATAACAGGCTACGGCATCGGCGGTGGCGTGCTCGCCATGCCGTACATGGCCGCGAAAAACGGCCTCGCCGCCGCGCTCCTCATCCTCATCCTCGCCTTCGCGGCGAGCTGGCTGCTGCACATGATGATAGCGGAGGTGGCGCAGAAATGCGGCGCGGGGGCGCAGATAGTGTCCGTGTTCTCCCGCTTCCTGTTCAGGGGCAAGGCCAAGACCGCGCTCACGGCGGCCTTCTTCGCGCTGATGGCCTTTGTGCTGGTCACGAACCTCGCGGCCTATACAGCGGGCGCGGCGGATGTGATAGCGGGCTTTCTGCCCGTCTCGCCGCTTGTGTCGAAGCTGCTGTTCTATGCCGTCGCGGCGGCCGTGGTGCTCTTCGGGCTGAAGGCCGTCGGCATTTCGGAGAAATACGCCGTGGCGGTCATCTTCGGCCTCGTCGCGGCGCTGGCCGCGGCCTCGTTTTTCGCCCCGCAGCAGCCTCTGCCGCTAAAGGCGGGCAGCGTGCGGGACGGCGTCTCCTTCTTTGCGATGGCGATGTTCGCCTTCTCGGCCTTTTTCTCCATCCCGCAGGCGGTGGAGGGGCTGGGCGGAGACATGAGGAAGATCAAAAAAGCCGTGTTTCTCGGTCTCGGCAATAACTTTATCCTCATTTTCGTCATCACGCTCTGCTCCCTGCTCGCGTCCGCCGAGGTCACGGAGGTCGCCATGACCGGCTGGAGCGCGGGCATAGGCGGCTGGGCGCAGCTCGTCGGCGGCGCGTTCACCGTGCTCGCCATGCTGACGACCTACTGGTCCATCTCGCTCGCGCTCGCGGGCATAGTGGAGGAGCAGCTCAGGCTCGACAGCCGCCTGTGCTGGCTGTTCGCCACGCTCCCCTCCCTGCTGCTCGCGCTGCTCAATATCGGCGGCTTTATAGACTTTCTCGAGCTCGCCGGCGGCGCGATCGCCATAATCGTCGCCGTAATGGTCGTGCCGACCTACCGCATCGCCCGCCGGGAGGTACCCGGCAGCGAGCTCGGCGCGCTCGGGAGCACGCCGTTCCAGATGCTCACCATCGCCGCCTATCTTCTCATGGCAGTCGGGAGCGTGCTGTGATGCGGGATATTTTGTACACGGACGCGATAATACATACCATGGACAGCGAGAGCTCCGTCGCCCGCTCGATGCTCGTGAAGAGCGGGCGCATAGCCGCGCTCGACGTCGAGAGCTCGCCCGGCGCGCGTATCGTCTCCCTCGGCGGGAGGCACGTCTACCCCTGCCTCATCGACGGGCACGTCCATCTGCTGCCCACTGTCGTGCTCGCGGGGAACGGCTTTGAGATATGCCGCATAGCCGACGGGGCGGTCGTCCCCGGGGATATGGCCGGGATAGAGCGGGCGCTGCGCGCCTTCGCCGCCGGCAAGCCGAAGAACGCGACGCTGGTCGCGAACAGCTACATCCTCACCGCCGTGAGGGAGCGCCGCCTCCCCAGCCGCCGCGAGCTCGACGAGTGGTGCGGCGGAAGGCCGGTCGTCGTCTATACTATCGACGGGCACGCGAGCGCGCTGTCGTCGAGGATGCTCGAAAAGCTCGGCATAAGGGACGTCGGACACGACGGCGTGCTCATGGGCGAGGCTCACGAGCGCGTGCAGGGACGGCTCACGGATATTATCGCGCGGTCCGTCACGCCCGCCGTGCTTGCGCGCGGCGCCGCGAATTTTCAAAACGCCTGCGCGCGCTACGGCATCTCCTGCGTCGGCGCGCTCGAGGGCAACGGCGACTCGGAGCGCGACCCCACCACCCGGCTCATCGTCCGCCTCGCGCGGCATTTTAAGGTCGATGTGCGCTTTTATTTCCAGTATATGGACATAGGCAAGGCTCTGCCGCTGACGAAATACCAGCTCCGCCCGCGCATAGGCGGCTGCGGCGACTGGGAGATGGACGGCGCGTCCGGCGCGCATTCGGCGGCCTTCTCCCTGCCCTACCGGGACACCGGCAGGCGCGCCGAGTGCTACTATTCGCAGGAATTTGTGGACGGGCAGGTGGCCGAGGCGGAGCGGCTCGGCTTCCAGATCGCCTCCCACGCCATAGGCGACCTGGCCATAGACCGCATAGTCGCGGCGCTGGAGAAGACCTCCGGCAATATCCGCCACCGCATAGAGCACTGCGAATTTGCCTCCGACGCCGCGATCGACAGCATCGCCGCGCACGGCTGGGGCGTCATGGCGCAGCCCGGCTATTCGTGGATAGACAAGCGCTTTCTGCACAGCTATGAGCAGTACCTGCCGGACGAGATGATACGGCGGCTGAAATTCAGGAGCTTCGTCGAAAAAGGCGTGCTCATCTGCGGCTCGACCGACTCGCCCGTGCAGGATCTCGACCCCTGGCAGCAGATGCTCGGCATGACGCAGTTCTATAACGAGGAGGAGTCGATATCGCCCTACGAGGCGCTCAGGTGCTATACCGTCAACCCCGCGAGAGCTCTGCTCGAGGAGGGCGAGCGCGGCAGGCTGCTCCCCGGCCTGCGGGCGGATTTCTTCACCGCGGACAGGGCGCTCTTCTCGCTCGCGCCCGAGGAGCTGGGCGCATTTCGCCCGGAGCGGACCTATTATCTCGGCCGGCCGGTAAAAAAGCAGGGCGGCGGGCTGGGCGCGCTGCTGCTGATGCTGCTGCGCCCGGCAAAAAAGGTGTAGCGGCGCGGTCGTGACCAAAAGCACAAAAAAAGAAGGCCGAGAGCGTCTGCGCGAGATAGCGCGGCATACGCAAAAAACAAAACCTGTCATTCTGAGCGAAGCGAAGAAGCTCTCCCCCGCGCCGGATGCGGCGCGGGAAGGAGAGCTCTGCTTGCGTCTCAGAATGACAGGTTTTTTGCCGCCTCCCGTCCCCCGCGGGTTCCGGGCGGGCGGACGGCAGCCACGGCGCGCACGCGGGTGCGCACGCCCTGATCTCAGGGGCTCTGTCTCCCGTCGTGCTCGCGCCAGAAATCCTTTACGGCGCCCTCGTAGGCCGCGGGCTCCACCAGAAAGCTCATGCCGTGGTCGGCGCCGGGGACGACAAGCAGCTTCTTCGGCGCGGCGCAGGCCTTGTAATTTTCATAGGTCATCTCAATGGGGACAAAGTGGTCGTCCGTGCCGTGGATGAAAAGTATCGGCGTCTTCGTGACCTTCATCGCGTCGAGCGTGGAGTATTCGTCCGGCGCGACCTGTAGCCGTCTGCTGTACATGCTGCCTATCAGCGCCTTGCGCCAGCCGTAGGAGATGTGCAGGTTGTCCCTGGCGATGTGCTCCCATATCGCCTCCGGCGAGGTGAAGCCGCAGTCGGACACGATGCCGCGCACGTTCTCCGGCAGCTCCAGCCCGGCGGCCATGAGCACGGTCGTCGCGCCCATCGAGAGGCCGCAGAGATATATCGGCAGCTCGCCGCCGAGCTCCTTTATCGCCCAGTCTACCCAGTCGAGGCAGTCGAAGCGCTCGGTCAGGCCGAAGCCTATATAGTCGCCGCCGCTGTTGTTCTGCCCGCGCTGCTCGGCAAAGAGGACGCTGCAGCCGTTATCGTGCATGAAGGGCGCGACCAGCCCGTAATCCCTGCTCCAGGCCGAGCGCCAGCCGTGCATCGCGATGACAACGCGCTTCGCGTTTTCACAGGGATACCAGTGTCCGGCAAGCTTCAGCCCGTCGTGCGCGCTTATTTCGACCGGGAGCGTCGGCGCGTCCAGCAGGCGTTTCTCGGCCTCCTGTATCGCGCGGCGCGTCTCCTGCGGGATGAGATAGCCCGCTATCTGGTGGCTCGCCTTTTTCATCAGCCCCGGCTCGTCCCGGTCCACGGCGGTATCCACCAGCACCTTCGTGGTGAGGTACGACGCGCCCGCCGCAAGCCCTGTCACCGCCGCGGCCGCCGCCGAAGCGACAGCCAGTTTTTTGCTCTCCATGCTGTGATCTCCTTAAGCTTGTAATCTAAAAAGCTCTGTCGTGCGCCGCGGCCTTCTTCACCGCGATGTACGCGGCGGCAAACATCAGCAGCACAAAGACGACGAACACCCAGCCGTAGTCCGAGCCCTCGGAGGAGGCGATGGTGTCGTATGCGCCGTGCAGCAGCGCGGGCAGCAGCAGCGCCATCCACCGGCAGGTCCTGCTCCTGCGGTAAAGCCCCGCGTATTCATAGCGCCTTGCCGCGCCGTACCACACGCCCATGAACACGCCGAAGCAGGCGTGTCCGGGCACGGCCGTCACGGCGCGCACCATGGCGGTAGAGAAGCCGTACATGGCGACGTAGCCGATATTCTCCCACAGGGCGAAGCCCAGCGACACGAACACCGCGTACACCACGCCGTCGAACTGGCAGTTGAAGGCCGGAGAGCGCCAGGTGCGGCGCTTGAGGAGCAGATATTTGAAGCCCTCCTCCGACAGCCCCACCACCAGAAAATACATCAGGAAGTTATACATCGCGGTGCCGGACCTATAATACCGGTCTATCAACCCGCCAAAGATGCGCTCGGTCATCATGGCCAAAAACGTGGCGAGCACTCCGTAGAGCACCAGCGACAGCAGCATCGGGGACGGCTCGCTCTCGAGCTTGTCCTTCTTATATACATATACCAGCAGCACCACGGCCGGGATGACCGCCGCCGCGATAAGCACGGGGTTTATTGCAAAGAGGAGCATTATTTTCCCTCCTCTGCCTTGCCCGAGAGTATCTGCATGAACTCCTCGCCGGTCAGCGACTCCTTTTCATACAGGCGCTTTGCAAGCTCGTCGAGCTTTTCGCGGTTCGCGCTCAGTATCTCGCGCGCCTTTCGGTGCTGCTCCTTGACCAGCGCGAAGACCAGCCGGTCTATCTCGCCCTGCGTCTCGGCCGAGCAGGCGAGCGACGCGTCGCCGCCGAGATACTGGTTCGTGACCGTCTCGAGCGCGACCATGTCGAAATCGCCGCTCATGCCGAAGCGCGTTATCATCGCGCGGGCGAGCTTTGTCGCCTGCTCGATATCGTTCGAGGCGCCGGTCGTGACTGCGCCGAAGACCAGCTCCTCGGCCGAGCGGCCGCCGGTGAGGGTGGCGATCTTGTTCTCTATCTCCTCCTTGCTCATGAGATAGTGGTTCCCCTCCTCGACCTGCATGGTGTAGCCCAGCGCGCCGGAGGTACGGGGGACGATGGTTATCTTCTGCACGGGGGCGGAATTGGTCTGCTTTGCGGCGACGAGCGCGTGACCCACCTCGTGATAGGCGACTATCTTCTTCTCGTCGTCGGTGAGGATGGCGCTCTTCTTCTGATAGCCCGCTATGACGACCTCGACGCTCTCCTCAAGGTCGGCCTCGGCGGCGACGGGGCGGCCGTCGCGCACAGCGCGGAGCGCGGCCTCGTTGACGATGTTCGCAAGCTCCGCGCCGGAAGCGCCGGAGGCCATTCTCGCTATCTTGCCGAAATCCACATCGTCTGATATGCGCACCTTTTTCGCGTGGACGCGCAGTATCGCCTCGCGCCCGGCGAGATCGGGCAGCTCGACGGGGACGCGGCGGTCGAAGCGGCCGGGGCGCGTCAGCGCGGGGTCGAGCGACTCGGGACGGTTGGTGGCGGCGAGGATGATAACGCCGTTATTCTCATCAAAGCCGTCCATCTCCGTGAGGAGCTGGTTGAGCGTCTGCTCGCGCTCGTCGTTGCCGCCGATGGCCGCGCCGCGCTTCTCGCCGATGGCGTCTATCTCGTCAATAAACACTATGCAGGGAGCCTTCTCCTTGGCCTGCGCGAAGAGGTCGCGCACCTTGGACGCGCCCATGCCGACGAACATCTCCACGAATTCCGAGCCGGACATCGAGAAGAAGGGCACGTTCGACTCGCCTGCGACAGCCTTGGCGAGCATGGTCTTGCCGGTGCCCGGAGGGCCGACGAGCAGCACGCCCTTGGGCATGGAGGCGCCGATCTCCCGGTATTTCGTGGGGTCGTGCAGATAGTCAACTATCTCCTGAAGATTGTCCTTGGCCTCGTCCTCGCCGGCCACGTCCGAAAAACGGATGCCGTCGGAGGACTGGACATATATCTTGGCGTTGCTCTTGCCCATGCCGAACATCATGGAATTCGGCCCGCCGGCCTTATCCATGAGCTTTTTCGACAGGAACTGCCCGGCCGCGATGAAGATTATCACCGGCAGCACCCAGGTCAGCAGTATCGTCAGCAGCGGCGACACCTCCTGGACTATCGTGCCGGAGAAATCCGCCCCGGCGGAATAGAGCCTGTCCACAAGCTCCGGATCGTCGAGCTTCGCGGTCTTGTAGTAGTTTTCACCGGCCTTGTCGGTGAAGATTATTTCCCCGTCCTCGATCTGCACCTTGCCGATGTTCTTATCGTCGGTCATGGACATGAAGGTGCCGTAGTCCACCTCCTCGACCTGCTTCTCGCTCAGCAGCGGCATGATAAACGCGTTGAAGGCCAGCAGGGCGACAAGCGCTATGGCATAGTAAAAGATCAGCGGTCTTTTCGGCTTTTTTACCTCGTGCATTTTCTTAGCCCCCCTCAGATTGATGAATATAAGCCTGCCGGAAAGCACCTCCGGCAGGCCAGATAAACGCTGCGTTTGTCTTTATATCTTCAGTCCACCGGTCTCCAGTGGGCGTCGATAACATGCTCGTTTTTCCCGTCTCTCAGCTCTCTTGAGACGGAGAGGACGAGATAGAGGCTCTGCACCCCGCTGACCATCAGCGCAACGCCGGTGATGACCATCAGGGTCGAGGCGCCGGCAAAGGGGTCTATCAGGAGCAGCATCGCAAACACCGCGCCCAGCACGCCCCAGACGAGCGCCATCCACCAGCCGGAATTATTGAACCTGCGCAGCTCCACCGCGAGCTGGACGCAGAACACGCTGCCCATTATCATGTATATGCCGATAGCTATCGGCAGAAAGGCCACCGCGCCCTGCGGGTGGACAAAGAGCAGCACGCCGATAAGGATGCTGCATATGCCGAGCGTCAGGTCGAAGCGGAAGAACACCCCGGCAAAGCCGAGCCTGAAATACCGCACCAGCTCGCTCACGCCCATGGCGAGGCACAGCGCGCCCATCAGGCAGCAGACCACCACCGCCGAGACCGCGGGCCGGATGACCATCACAATACCCAGCGCGAAGAGGCAGCAGGAGAGCGCGATCGCCCAGGCGCGCACCGGTTTAAGTTCTTTTTTCCAGTTTTCGTTCACGAAAATCTCTTCTTTCTTAATTTGAGTATTATATACCTCGCCGAGCGTTTGCGCAAGGTCTGTCTGTGTCAGCGGCGCAGTATCCGGCGAAAGCGCGGACTCCGCTCCCGACATGCTGATTATCGCCGCCTTGCCGCTTTTTCGCCACTGTGAAAAGAAGAGAAATCATCAATTTTTGGGCAGCAGCCCCGCTTTGCACTGTTTTTTATTCGCCTCGCCCGTCAGGGAAGCCGAAAACCGCTTTCCCGGCAGACGGCGCTTTTTGCGCTGTCCCCGGCGCGGCGCAGCACGTATTCCACCGCGCCGTCAAACAGCTGCCCAAGGCCGTCCACCGCCGCGTCCGCATCGGCCTCCATCCGGTTCCAGATGAATTTCAAAATGAAGCCCAGCAGCGAGTAGCAGCAGAAGCCCGCTATGCCGCGCAGCGCCTCGTCGGCGACGTCCAGCTCCGCAGCCTGCTTTTTTACGAGCTCATAAAAGGCGTTCTCCACCGAGCTGAAGATATACTGCTCGAGCCGCTCGCGGGAGATTGAGTTGAAAACATGGTAGACAAGGGGGGCGTTGGCCTGCATCTCGCGCAGCACGGCCTTTATATACTCCGTCCACGGGGAGGCGGCGTCCATCCCCTCCAGCAGCCGCGTCTTCCGCGAGCGCAGCCAGGAATCGAGCAGGTCGTAGATGTCGCGGAAGTGATAATAAAAGGTATTGGGACTTATGCCGCAGCGCGCCGCGAGCGCCGAGACCGTTATCCTGTCAAACGGCGTCTCGGCGAGCATGGTCTCAAAGGTCTGCACTATAGCCCTCTGCGTATAGTTGGCCATCCGTGCTCCGCCTTTCCATGTAGTGTTCCTTTTCGTTTGATCTTATTATAAGGGAAAAAAGTCGAAAAAACAAGAAAAAACGGGCTTGCCTTCCCCCGCGCCGCGTGTTATAGTGTGGGCACGGCAGGCTCTGTCCGCCGGAATTTTTTATCAGGAGACCGCTGTTTGAATAACAACACCTTGGAGATTGCCGGCTGACCGGGAGGTTTGCCGAAAACATCTCGCAGACCCCCCGAATTTGTCCGTCAACAATTTTTGGAGGGATCACAATGAATAACATTATCAACGACTGCATAATCCGCCGCGAGACCGAAAGCGAGCGCCGCGAGGTCGAAAATCTCACCCGCGAAGCCTTCTGGAACGTGTACCGTCCCGGCTGCACCGAGCACTACGTGCTCCACTGCTTCCGCGACAGGAGCGATTTTGTGCCCGAGCTCGACCTGGTCATGGAAAAGGACGGCCGGCTCATCGGCCACGTGATGTACGTCCGCTCCCATATCGACGCGGACGACGGGCGGAGCGTGCCCATAATGACCTTCGGCCCCATAAGCATAGCCCCCGAGTATAAGCGCAGGGGCTATGGCAGTGTTCTTTTGCGCCGTTCCATGGATATGGCGCGCGAAATGGGCGCGGGCGCGCTCGCCATAACGGGGAATATCGGTTTCTACGGCAAGTCCGGCTTCGTCGTCGCAAGCACCCTCGGCATCCACTATTACGCGGAGCCGCGCGAGGCGGAGGTCCCGTATTTTCTCGCCCGCGAGCTTGAGCCGGCTTATCTCGACGCGGTGAGCGGGGTATACCGCGACCCCGAGGGCTACTTTGTGGACGATGGCGAGGCAGAGGCCTTCGACAGGCAGTTCCCGCCCAGGGAAAAGCTGCGTCTGCCCGGCCAGCTGTGGTGACGCCGGCAGGCAAAAATTAAAAAAGCATGGAGAGGAGACGCAGGTCTCCTCTCCGATTGCAATATGTGCCTCGTAAAAATTCTCTGTTTCTTTATATGAGAATAGGCAATACCGACAATTCGCTCACAATTTGCTCACAAAATATTTAAGAATCGTTCAATAGACAAATCCAGCATAATATGGGAAAATAGAACATATAATCGCTGGAGGAGTTTTATTGCGGGCTTTGGGGAGCCTGAATAAAGCCGCTTTGCGCAGACATAATAGTTGGGGTGAAAAAGATATGAAAACAGTTTCGATCACGATCGAAGATTGCCTTTATGATTTTTACAGAAAAATCGGGGAAAACGCCGGCGGAATATCTCCGGAGCAGGTCATGGCCGACACGCTGTTCAAGCTGGCCGGTGAGCTGTCGATGAACGCGCTGCACACCAAGCAGCAGGAAAAGAAGAAATAAAAAGCATCAGAGGGTCACTCCTCTGATGCTTTTTTTAGTCGTTGGCAAAGTCATGCTGACTGTGCCAACGAAGAGGCTGCGCTCCGTTTTGCGCCTCAACGTCCGCCTTTGGCGGACATTTCGACACAAACTCCGCGAGAAGTGTTTTCCGCGACGTACACGCCGCCGCGGAAAACTTATGAACACTTTTTTCTCCTGCGGGAGAAAAACTCTGCGAGGCTTTGTCTACAGGCCGAAAAGCATCAGAGGGTCACTCCTCTGATGCTTTTTCATTTTGCTGCATACCGCTCTCCCTCAGCAGCTTTTTCAGCAGCGGCAGACACACCGCCACGGAGACGCACTCCGCTATGGGAAAGGCGAGCCATATGAGCTCGAGCCGGCCTGTGAGCGAGAGGAGCCACGCCGCCGGGACGAGCGCGCCGAGCTGCCGCAGGCAGGATATCAGCAGGCTGTACATCCCGCGGCCGAAGGCCTGAAAGGTCGCCGAGCAGACGATGCTTATCCCCGCTATCAGATAGTGCAGGCTGATTATCCGCAGCGCGGGCACGCCGATAGAGAGCATATACTCCTTCGCGTCGAACAGCAGCATGAGCTCGTCCGGCAGGCTCTGCAAGAGGATAAAGCCGGCGAGCAGCAGGATGCTCGCGTAGAGCATCGCGTATTTTATCGCCGCGCGTATCCTCTGCGGCGCCCTCGCGCCGTAGTTGAAGGCGACGATGGGCACGAGGGCGTTGTTCATGCCGAACACCGGCATCATCACGAAGCTTTGCAGCTTGAAATACACCCCGAACACGGCCACCGCCGTGGAGGAAAAGCCCTGCAAAAGGATGTTCATGACGAAGGTCATGACCGAGGCTATGGAGGCCATCACTATAGACGGGATGCTGACGGCGCACATCTCGCCTATCATCCCCGCATCCGGCCGGAAGCCGCGCGGACTGACGGAGATATCCGGGTTTTTCTTCGCGTTGAGCACGAGCCCCACCGCCGCGCCGAAGGCCTGTCCGCCGACGGTCGCCCAGGCCGCGCCCTCTATGCCGAGCTTCGGAAAGCCCAGCAGGCCGAAGATCAGTATCGGGTCGAAGACGATGTTGAATATCGCGCCGGACAGCTGCGTATACATGGACAGCCGCGCCCGGCCCGTGGCCTGCAGCAGCCGCTCGAAGCTTATCTCCCCGAATATGCCGAAGGAGAAGATCAGCACGATGCGCAGATACCGCACCCCGTAGGCGATTATCGCCTCGTTGCCGGTCTGCGCGCGCATATACGCCTCTGGCGCGGTCAGGCCGAGGATAAGAAAAATGAGATAGCTCAGCCCCTGGAGCAGCAGGCCGTTTCTGGCCGCGCAGTTCGCGCGCTCCCTGTCGCCTGCGCCGAGCGCGCGGGACAGCAGCGCGTTCATGCCCACGCCGAAGCCCACGGCGAAGGAGATCATGAGGTTCTGCATGGGGAAGGCCATGGACACGGCGGTCAGCGCGTACTCGTCTATACGGGAGACAAAGATGCTGTCCACCACATTGTACAGCGCCTGCACGAGCATGGACACCATTATCGGCAGACCCATGTTCAGCAGCAGCTTTCCGACGGGCATGACGCCCATTATGTTTTCTTCCCGTATTCTCTCGTCCACTTTTTCTCTTCTCCGCACACATATTGAGGGTCAATTGTAACACAGCCGCGCCGCATATGCAATACGGCGCGACAGTCAAAACCGCCCCGGGCAAGCCCGGAGCGGTTTTGAAATCCGCTTTATTTCTTTATGACCTGCCTGTCGTACATGGCGGCTATCTGAGCGCCGTCATAGCCGAGCTCGGAGAGTATATCCTCGTTGTCGGCGCCGTAGACTGGGCCGCCGCGGAAGATCTGGCTGGGATTGTTCTTGAAGAAGGGCACGGAGTTGACGCCCATGATGTCCTTGTCCTTGTTGTCGTCGTGCCAGGTGGTGAAGGTTCCGCGCGCCTGATAGTGAGAGTTCTGCTTCATCATCTCGTAGGTCATGATGACGCTGCACGGCAGCTTGAGCGCGTTGAGCTCGTCGTTGACCTGCTGTGCGGTACGCGCCATGCAGAACTTGTTCATCCCCGCGACTATCTTCTCGGCTCTCGGCCCGTCGGCCTTGTTGATGACCGCGTGCGGCTCGGCAAAATCCGGGTCGCCCTCGAGACCGAGCAGCTTTTCGAGCTTTATGAAGTTCGCGTTGCCGCCGATGGCGGTCATGACATAGTTGCCGTCGCCGCAGATCTGGACGTTCGGCAGCGCGCAGACGGAGTTGCCGTAGATGCCCATGCGCGGAGCCTGCACGCCGTAGTTGAGGCCGTTGGTGAGATAGTCGGCCTGGATGCGGACCATCACCTCGTACTGGGCGACGTCCACGCTCTCGCCCTTGCCGGTCTGGCGGGCGCGCAGCAGCGCGACGGCGGCCGACCAGGAGGCGAACACCGCGGTGATATAGTCGCAGGTGTAGGGCTTGACGGGCACGGGGGGACGGGGCGCGGGCTCGCCCTGCACGACCATGAAGCCGGAGAAGGCCTGGCCTATCGGATCGTAGGAGCCGCGGTTGACATAATCCGGGTCGCCGGTCTGGCCGTAGCCGGAGATGTGCACGATGACGAGCGCGGGATTGATGCTCCAGAGCAGCTCGTCGCTGAGACCCCATTTGTCCCAGGTGCCGCCCTTGGAGCCCTCGATGAGAATATCGCTCTCGGCGAGCAGCTTTTTGAGCACCTCCTCGCCCTCGGCGGAGCGGATGTTCAGCGCGATGGTGCGGTTATTGCGGTGCTCGGCGGTCCAGATATCGCCGATGGAGCGGACCATGTCCCTGGCGACGGTGCTCTCTATCTGGATGACGTCCGCGCCCTGCTCCGCAAAAAGGCTGCAGGCCACGGGGCCGGCGATGCTCGTGCCGGTGCCGACGACTCTCACGCCCTGCATATTGCCGAAGACCGGCATTTCGTTGCGTTTCATGTTTTATCTCCTTTTATAATGTGATTCAAGGCTCAAAATACGGCAGGCTGCTCAAAAGCCCCGCGGCGTACATTTTTTCGATCTCCTCCGCGCCGTAGCCGAGCTCGGAGAGGATGTCCGCGTTGTCCATGCCGACGCTGGGCGCGCCGCGCCATATCCGGCCGGGGCTGTTTTTCAGCCTCGGCATGACGTTCACGCCGGGGATATCGGTGACGCCGTCGGCCGCCTTCCACTCGGTGAAGACCTGCCGGGCGATATACTGCGGGTTGCCGCGCGCCTGCTCATAGTCCATGAGCCGCGAGCAGGGCACCCGCGCCGCGCAGAAGGCCTTCTCCGCCTCCTCCGCCGTGTGCTTTGACAGAAAGTCCCTCAGCGCCCGTTCGAGCGCGTCCCCCGCCGGGCTGCCCACCGGCACGAGCGAGGAGCCCGCGGGATAGTCCGCGCCGCCGTACTCGAGGCCGATGACCTTAAGCCCCCGCTCCACGCTGCCCGCGCCGAGGAAGAGGATATACAGCTCCTCCCCGTCCATGCACCCGTAAGTGCCGTAGCCGGCGCAGATGCGGCTGTGCGTGCCCTCCTTGGTATAGTCGAGGCCGAAGCGCAGATAGTCGGTGGGGTAATTGGCCTGTATCCTGAGCAGCAGCTCGAACTGGGCCAGGTCTATGCTCTCGCCGCGGCCGGTCTTTTCGCGCCTGAGCAGCGCGGCGAGGCTCATGCCGAAGGCGTAGAAGGCGGCGGTATAGTCGCCGGGGAAGGGCATGGCGGGCACAGAGGGCTGCCCGTCGATGCCGTTCATGCGCATGACGCAGCCGAAGGCCTGCGCGATGGGGTCGAAGCTCGCCCGGGAGGTGTATTCCGGCGCGCCGGTCTGGCCGAAGCCGGAGATATGCGCGATGACGAGCCGGGGATTTACCTGCCAGAGCGTGTCGTCGTCAAGCCCGGCGTTTTTAAAGCTGCCGCCCACGGAGGCCTCGATGAACACGTCGGCGGTGGAGAGGAGCTTCAGAAAAGCCTCTCTCCCCGCGCCCTTTCTGTAGTTCATCGAGAGCGAGCGCATGTTGCGCCTGTCCTGCTGCCAGCTGCCGCCCCTGCGGGAGACGCGGCCGGAATCGACCACGGCGGGATTTTCTATCCATATCACGTCCGCGCCCTGCTCGGCGTAAAGCTCCGCCGCGAAGGGGGCGGCCACGGAGATGCCGCAGAATACCACACGCAGTCCGCCGAGCAGGCCGAAGGCGGGCATTGGAGCGTTTGCCATCGTATCAGCTCCCCTTTATCAGCCGAAGAGGGTGAAGAAGGTGTTGCCGAACACCAGCCAGACTATCACCGCGAGCAGCCAGACGGATATGACCAGCGGCACCGCGTACTTGTAGATATCCTTGGAGGTGATCCAGTCGGTCATGCCGTGCATGACGCCGGCGATGGGGTTGGCGGAGGGCAGGATGATGGAGGCGTTGGCGCAGACGGTTATCATGCAGGCGAGCATACCGGGGTCTACGTTGAGGGTCTGGCAATAGGCGCTCGCGATGGGGAAGATGACCATGCCGGGGATCTGGTTGAGCAAAAACTGCGTGGAGAGCGCCGCGAGGAAGGTGATGAAGATGACAAATATGAAGAAGCCGGACACGCCGCCGCCGAGCACGGTGTCAAACGCGCCCGAGAGCATCGCCTGGATGCCGAGGCTCTCGTCGGTCATGGCGAAGGCGAGGGGCATTCCGATGGTCAGCAGGTAGAACACGGGCCAGGGCACACCGTTCTTGGTGCCGTCGAGCAGGTCGGCAAAGAAGCTGCCGTCCTTGCGCTTTATAAAGCCCATGATGAGCAGGAACACCACGACAATGCCGGAGGTGCCGAGGGTAGTGAGGAATTTGCCGACAACGGTGGAGGAGAACATGCTCTGGGTGATGAAAACGACGATTAAGGCGACAGTGAGGCCGAGAAGCTGCTTCTGGTAGGGGCTCATCTTCTCGCCCTTTTCGAAGCCGCTCGCGTTTTTGATGCGCTCGACGTCGGGGCGGACAAGGAACTTGCCGAAGAGGGTGTAGACCACGACGGAGCCGTAGCCCACGAGGAAGGCAGTGACGGAATAGCCCACGAAGCTGACATAGCCGCCGGCCTCCTGGATATAGCCGATGAGGATGCTGCCGGGGACGCGGAAGTTGAAGAGCGTGAAGCCCATAAGGCCGGAGAGGGCTATGCCGACGATCATAAAGGAGACGTACTTGTCGCCCTTTTTATACTCCATGTCCTTCGCGAACTTCTGGAAGAAGGCCCAGACGATGAGGCAGGCGGGGGTCATGCTGACCAGCGCGCCGACCGCGTAGGCGGCGGTGAAAAACAGGATGGACACCACCCAGGGGCGGCCCCTGGCCACCTTCATGGACATGATGCCGCGCACGATATTGTCGGACACGCCGGATTTGGTGATGAAATACGCGAACAGGCAGATGAGCCAGATATAGACGTTGGTGCCGTCGCCCCAGCCGGCGGACAGCAGCGCGCCGACGGTCTTATAGCCCGAGAAGCCTGTCACGACGATGCCGAGAAGGCTCGGCCAGATGAGGTCTACCGTAGACCAGAGATACAGCAGGCCGATGTAGATGCCGAGAATCTTCATGCCCATGGGGGTCACTGTGGAAAAGGTGGGCAGGCAGCCGAAGAACAGCATTATACACACGCCGATGGCGGAGTTGATGTAATACTTTGTGTTTTTCGGGGCGCTGCCGGTTTTGATGCTGGTAGTCATAAAATCACTCTCTCCTCTATTTTTTATCCAGACACGGGCTCAGCCCATGCGAAAGGACACTCCGTAGCCGTTTTCGGGATAGCTCCATTCCGTGACTATTTTGCCGAGGCTCAGGGCGCGGCAGGTGCCGCATTCGAGGCAGCCGAGATAGCTGAATTGCAGCCTGCCCTGCTCGTCCAGCTTGTACAGCCCCGCCGGACAGACGCTGCACAGGCGCTTTGCCTCCTCCTTGTCGAGATAGTCCCTGTCAACGGTGATATGGCTGTGGCTCTCGTCCACCGTGAATTTGGTCTTGCCGAGCTTATCCTCTACCGTCATTCTTTTCATGCTTTTCTCCTTATCTCTGCCTCTTCGCTTCCGGGGCGGCGTCCGCGCCGCCCGCGTAGCACTGGACGAGGCCGGCATAGCGGCGCGCCTCCTCGCCCACGACCTCGAGCGCGGTGTCCATCCAGCTGCGCCGGCGCACCGAGACCATGGCCCAGTCCTTCGCGGAGCCTTTGATATAGTTTTCGTCATTGGGCTCGCCCTTTATCCAGAGCGCGCCGGAGGGCAGCGTCAGCTCGAGATATACCGGCGTCTCGGGCAGCTTGAGGCCGTTTATGGCATAGGCGAAGGGTCTCGCCTGCCAGGAGAGGAACAGCACGCTCTTTATGCGCTCGTGCACCTCGACGTCTCTGCCCAGCGCGTCATAGATATCCACCGAGTGCGCCCAGAGCTCCATGAGCCGCGCCGAGCAGAGGCTGCGCGCGCTCATCGGCATTCCGGGCGCCCAGGGGATGCGCTCCTTCGGGTCCTTGCTCATGAACTTGAAGTCCATCCTTGTGCGCTCCGCGCGCCACCATTGCAGCGTCTGCGCGCCGGTATAGCCGCGGAAGGCGTGCGGGATATAGTCTGCATCCTGCTGCGCCTCCTTGTCAAGCCTGTCGCAGAGATCGGTGAACTCGTGATCCATCAGTCTGTTCGCGGCATAGTCGAAGAAGGCGATGTGGTTGACGGCGTCCTGAAGTATCCAGGGCTTGCAGCCCTCGAGCGGCAGCTTCCACTGCTCCTCGGTGAGGCCGTCGAGCATCGCGTCTACAAGGGACTGCTCGGCTATGAGGTCATTTACGATGTCCTTCATTATCTTCTGTCCTCCTTATTTATACTTCTTCTGGATAGCGCGTCCCGCGATATGTATCATTATCTCGTCCGTGCCAGCGCCGATGCGGTACACGCGCTGATCGCGCCACAGGCGGGAGATGCGGCAGTCTCTGGTGTAGCCGATGCCGCCCATGACCTGCATGGCGGTGTCGCACACCTCGAAGGCGGCGCGGCCGCAGTAGAGCTTCGCGACGGCGGAGTCTATCTGCACGGACTCGCCGTTGTCTATCATCCAGGCGGTCTTGTAGACCCAGTTGCGCATGTTCTCTATCTTCATGTACATCTCGGTGATGTGCTCCTGGATGAGCTGGTTTGCGCCGATGGGCTTGCCGAACTGGATGCGCTGGGTGGCATAGCGGGTCGCGTCCTCAAAGGCGCACTCGGCCGCGCCCAGGGACTGCGCGCAGGCGATGAGCCGCTCGACCTCGAAGTTGACCATGGCCTGCATGAAGCCGTTGCCCTCGACGCCGACCAGATCCTTCTCCTCGAGCTCCACGTTGTCTATGCGCAGCTCGCAGGTGTTGCCCATGTTCCAGCCTATCTTCTCCAGCGGCTCCATGCCTATGCCGGGCATGAGCTTGCCCTCGTCGTCGTGCAGCTGCACCCACCACATGGAGAATTTCGAGCGGTTCTCCTTGACGGTCGGGTCGTCGTCGGCGTTGCGGGCGACGCAGAGCATGTATTTGCAGTTGGCGGAGTTCGTCATAAAGGACTTGCAGCCGTTGAGGTATATCTTCCCGTCGCGGCGCTGGTAGGTGGAGGCGATGGCGGAGCTGTCCGAGCCCGCGCCGGGCTCCGTGAAGCCGAGCACAAAGCCGGGATTGCCGGCCATGACCTCGGCGAAGCACTGCTCCTGCTGCTCGGGCGTGCCGTACTCGGTCATGTCCTTGAGCGCGCAGAGGTTGCCGTACACGTATATGGGCGCGCCGTTTTTGCAGATGCGCTCGGACACCCGCATGAGCGTCTGCACGTCCACGGGCGTGCCGCCGAATTTCTCGTCCACGCCCAGCATCTGGAAGCCGCCCTCAAGCAGCGCGTCGGTGAATTCCTGAGGCCAGACGTGCTTCTCGTCGCAGTCCTTGAAATACTGCTCCGTCCCGCTGCGCTCCATAAGCTCGTCCAAGCTCTCGAGCAGCAGCTCCTGTTCTTCGGTAAGTCTGAAATCCATTATGCTTTCTCCTCCGTTTTTTCAGGTTTTATTGTATTTGCCCTTCAATATCTCTCTGAGCCTGTCCTTGCGTATCTTGCCCGCGTCGTCCATGCCGAAGCTGTCCACGAGCTCCATATGCAGGGGCTTTTTATAGCTGGACAGGTACTTTTTGCAGTGCTCCTGAAGCTCCTCGAGCGTGAGGCTCATCCCCGGCCGGAGCTGCATGACGGCCATGACCGCCTCGCCCAGCCTCTCGTCCGGCACGCCCGCGACGACGCATTCCAGCACCGCCGGGTGCAGCTTCACGACGTTTTCCACATCCGCGCAGAAGACGTTCTCCCCGCCGGATTTTATGACGTTCTTTTTTCGCGAGAGCATGTAGAAATAGCCCTCCGCGTCGCGGGACATGATATCCCCCGTGCGCATCCAGCCGTCCGGACCCATCAGCTCCGCCGTCAGCTCCGGATGCCCGTAATAGCCTGTCATGCAGGCCTGGGAGCGCACCGCCGCCTCTCCGGCCTCGCCGTCCGGCAGCTCGTTCCAGTCCTCGTCCACTATCTTCATCTCGACGAAGGGCATCGGCCGGCCGACGCTGCACGCGCTCCCCCGCCGCCCCGCGCCGGAGCCGGAATTGAGCGTCAGCGTCGTGCCGAGGCCGCTCTCGGTCTGACCCCAGCCGTAATATATCTCCGCGTTCGGGAACACCCGCTCCATGCGCGCGATTATCTCCGGCGTCGTCCCGCCCGCGGCGGACTGCGCCACGCGCACGCTGCTCAGGTCGCGCCCGGCCGTGCCGGGGTATTCGCACAGGCGCAGATAGGTGGTCGGCGGCAGGAGCAGCATATAGGTGACGCGCTCCCGCTCGATGCAGTCGAGTATCTTCTCCGGGTCGTAGGCCGGGCAGATTATCAGCGTGCCGCCCGCGCAGAGCGTCGCCGTGAACCAGCTGTGGCCGCCGTGGTGCTCCAGCGGGCACTGGATGAGCACCACCTGATCCGGGCTCGAGCCCAGCTTGCAGTAGAGCATCTCGCCCATCAGCTCGCAGATATCCTGAAAATGGCTGCGCATGACGCCCTTGGGCACGCCCGTGCTCCCGCCGGTGAACTGGATGCGGGATATGGCGTTGCCGTCGCGAAACATCTCCGGCTCGCTGTCCCCGCTCGCGCTCTCGAGCGTCGGGAGGTCGAGCGCGAAGCGCGCATCGGGCGCGCCGCAGATCAGGCGGACGCTCTCCGGCAGTCCGGCCGCGAGCGCCTTGCCGGCAAACTGAGGGGAGACTATCAGCGTCCCCGTGTCGCTGCTCGCCACGAGCAGGCCTATCTCTCTCGGTATGAGCCGGAAATTCAGCGGCACGGCCACCGCGCCTATCTTCTGTATGGCGTAGTAGAGCAGCACAATCTCGCAGGAATTGGGGAACAGGAAGGCCACCTTGTCGCCCGCCCTTATCCCCTGCGCGAGCAGGGCGTTGGCTATCCGGTTTATCCGGGAGTTCGCCTGCGCGTAGCTGTAGCGCTCATCGCCGAACACCAGCGCCGTCTTATTCGGATTGCGCCTGACCGACAGGAGGAAGTATTCGCTTACATTCTCATAAATCATACCGGCACCCGACTTATTTTTTCTGAAATTTGGCGGCGATTGCCTTGAACTCCTCGCCCTGCGAGCAGAACGGGGAGCCTATGCTCTCGCTGTCCATAACGCTGTTCATGCGGCTGTCCATGGAGGCGTTCATAATGCCCTTGGTGATGCGCAGCGACAGGTTCGGCAGCGCCGCGAGCCTTGCGAGAAATTGCGCGGCCTCGCTCTCGAAGCTCTCCTCCGGGAAAACGCGGTTGACCATGCCGTGCGCGAGGCAGTCCGCCGCGGAGAGCCTGTCTCCGAAGAACAGTAGCTCCTTGGCCTTCTGCGGCCCGACTATCGCGGGCAGCGTCTCCATCAGCCCCATCTCCGGGATGAGGCCTATCTTGCAGAAATTCGGTATCACCCGGCTGCCCTCCGCGAGACACGCGAGATCGCAGGCGAGCATCAGGCTCACCGCGCCGCCCACGGCGTAGCCCCGCACGAGCGCGACGACGGGCTTTGAAACGGCGCGTATCTCCCTTGCCGCCCTGATATAGCGGCGCAGGCTCTGGCGGGAGAACTCCGCGGTCATGGGTCTGGGGCCGGGCTGGTCGAGGTCGCCCCCGGCGCAGAAATTCTCCCCCTCGCCCCGCAGCGCGATGACCTTTATCGCGTCCTCGTTCTCGAGCGTGTTGAGCGCGTCCGTGAGCTTGTCCATCATCACGGCGCTGATCGCGTTTTTCTTCTTCGGCTGGTTGAGGACTATCGTCCCGACCGGGCCGTCTCTCTTTATATATACGACGTCCAGATTATCCATCGCGCCGCCTCAGAGCCTGCATCCGGCGAGATAGCCGGCCTTGGTGGCGTCCGCCATGCGCGCGGGATCGGCGCAGTCGCCCACGACGTACATCTCCGGCACGAGGCGCTTTATCTCGGCCGCGAGGGCGAGGTTCTGCTTGAAGCCCTTCGTGACGGTGACGGTGTTCGCGCGGCTGAACTTCTCCTCGCCGGCGGCGTTTTCAAGGCGCACGCCCCTGCTGTTTATCTCCTTGACCTTCGTCAGCGGGTCGAGCGCGACGTTCGGCGCTTTCTTAAAGGCGCTGGTGTAGTGGAAGCGGTAGCTGCCGCCCACGTCGTAGCCTATCTTCTTGCGCTCCTCGATGATATCGAGCTGCCTGTGCTTGTGCATGAGCAGGTGCGACAGCTCGCAGCCGGGCAGGCCGCCGCCGACGACGGCTATCCTGTGTCCCATCGGCCAGGGGCTTATGCCGGTGACTGCGCGGCCCATGGCGGGGGTGTAGACATATTTGAGAAATTCCGAGCCGCAGCTCCAGAGCAGCTTGTTGACGAGCCCCGGCTTCTTCGGCGCGCGGCCGTTGAGCATCTCAAGGAAATCGTGCGAGGTGACGACGTTGCCGCCCTCCGCGCCGGGGACGCTTATACCCACCGGCTCGCCGCCGACGGCGACGACGACGGCGTCGGGCTTGAACTTCTTCACGAGCTCTGGCGTGACCTCCGTGTGCAGCACGACCTTTATCTTCGGGTGCTTCTGGAGCTGGCGCTTATAGTACTTGAGCAGTCGCTCATAGCTGGGGCTGAAAATAGAGCTCATGGTCAGGCAGCCGCCTATGCGGTAGCCGCGCTCGAATACCGTGACGTCGTGGCCGCGGATGGAGGCCGTGAGCGCCGCGGCAAGGCCGCCCGGGCCGCTGCCGGCGACCAGCACGCGCTTGGGCGTTTTGGCGCGGATATACAGCGGCTTTCTCAGCTCCGCGCCGAGGTGCGGATTCACGCCGCAGTGGGTCAGCGGGCGGCCGCTGCTGACGACGTCGTCCATGCAGCGGCAGCAGCCGATGCAGCGGTTTATGTCCTCTATCCTGTCCTCCATGACCTTCCTCGGGAAGTTCGGGTCGGCGATGTCGTAGCGCAGCCCCGCTATCAAATCGAGCTTGCCGTCGCGGAGGTTCTTCTCCATTACGAGGGGGTCGGTATTCCTGTAGCCCATGGCCACGGGCTTTGTCGCGACCGTCTTTATCCGCTCGGATATCCACGTCCAGTACCCGTCGGGCACGTCCTTGGTGGTCAGCGGGATGCTCGTCTCGTGCCAGCCCACGGAGAGGTTGTGCAGGTCTATGCCCGCCTCCTCGAGATAGTGCACCATGAGTATCGCGTCCTCGATGGTGTTGCCGGGCTTGACGCCGGTGACGTATTCAACGGGCGACCAGCGGCAGGTGATGAGGAAATCGTCGCCCACGGCGGCGCGCACCTCCTGTATGGTCTCCACCGTCAGGCGCATACGGTTTTTCATGCTTCCGCCGTATTCGTCGCTGCGGTCGTTCGTCGCCGGGGACATGAAGCGGTTGAGTATCCCGCCGACGCCCGCCATTATCTCGACGCCGTCCCAGCCGGCCTTCTTGAGATACAGCGCGCAGTTGACCATCTGGTCCTTGAACATGCGGATATGGCGCTTTTCCATGGGGGTAAAGGGGTGCATCCCCTTGAGCACCACTATCGGGGTCGGCCCCCAGGGCTTCTCGACGTGCTCGTCGTCCGGCTTCCAGTCGTGCACGAACCAGGGCTGTCCCACGAGCAGGCAGTCGTGCCGGTGCACGGCGTCCGCCATGGCCTCAAGGCCGGGCAGGCACTCGTCGTCATAGCAGCCGGGCAGGGGGTGCACATGGGGCAGCCCCGCCGGACGGTCTCTTCTGGTGAAGGGCAGCACGGTCTGGCACATGAGGGCGAGCCCTCCCGCCGCGCGCTCCTCCATGTAGTTGAGCATCTGTATCGTGGGGGTCTCACCGTCTATGTAGCCCTCGCCGGGGGACATGGAGGTGGTCATCATCTTGTTTCTCAGCGTCAGCTTTCCGACCTTCATCGGGGACGCGAGCATTTCACATCTGCGCATATCTCTTCCTCCTGCCGTCATAGGGCGCTTACTATCTGGATGGCGTCTCGCGCGAGCGCCGCGACTCCCGCGTCGCCCACGATGGGAGCCACCTTCTTCACGAGACCCTCTGAGCGCTCGCCGTCCACCGTGAACATGGAGCGCATTATCTCCTCGAGCATCAGCGGGAAGCGGGTGAACACCCGGCGGTTCTCCATGAACTGCGGCGCTTTTCTGTACAGCTTCATGTCTCTGAGCACGAAGCTGTTCTCCAGCGCCGTCCTGTAGGCCGAGAGCGTCCTGCGGCTGTAGTCGCCGCGGCGGCGCGCGTACAGCACCGCGTTCGCGGCCTGCCGCCCCGCCTCGATGGCGAGATCCATGCCGCGCACCATGTAGCCGAGGTTGAGCACCATCCCCGCCGCGTCTCCCGCCACGAGCACGCCGTCGCCGTACAGCTCCGGCATGGCGTCGTAGCCGCCCTCCGGGACGAGGTGCGCCGAGTATTCGAGCAGTTCCCCGCCGTCTATGAGCGGCGCGATGAGCCGGTGCTCCTTGAAGCGGTCGAGCATGTTCACAACGCTCGTGTCGGAATACTCCACATCGCCGACCGTCGCGACGATGCCGAGGGACACGCTGTCCTTATTTGTATAGAGGAAGCCGCCGCCGATGCTGCCGAGAGTGGGGTCGCCCGCGAAGAGCCAGGCCGTGCCCTCGTCGCCGACGGCGCCGAAGCGATCCTTCATCTGCTGCTCGGAGAGCTTTATGACCTCCTTGAGCCCGACGGCCACCGTGTTCGGGTCGGTCGGTCCGGCAAGGCCGATCTTCTGCGCGAGCAGGGAATTCACCCCGTCGGCCAGGATGACGACGTCCGCCTCCAGCCTGTCCTCTCCGGCGATTATGCCGCGCACGCGGCCGTTTCTGACGATAAGGTCATCCACGCGTATGCCGCAGACGTAGGTCGCGCCGAGCTTCTCCGCCTCCGCGGCGAGCCACCTGTCGAATTTACCGCGTATCACGGTGTACGAGGCGGCGCCCTCGCCGAGGCTCGCGCTGTCAAACTCCACCGTGGTGGAGCCTGTCTCGCTCATCAGGGACACGCGCTCCCTGGTGACGCGGCGCTCCAAAGGTGCGCGCTGCTCAAAATCGGGTATAAGCTTCTTCAGGCTGTGCCCGTACAGGCGGCCGCCGGTCATGTTCTTGCTGCCGCAGGACTCTCCGCGCTCTATCACCGCCACCTCGACCCCGGCCTTCGCAAGCGCATAGGCCGCCGCAGACCCGGCAAGGCCTCCGCCGACGACGATCACGTCGAATCTGTCTTCACTCATATGCCGCACCTCGTATAAGAAAATTTGCCCTCAGACTCCCGCGCGGAGCCGTGGCAGGTTCTGTCCTTCTATATGCAAAAAACGTGCCACGGCGTCAGAAGAAGCTCGCTCCATTCCGTTTCCGGTGCCGGCGTACCGCCGCCGCCGAAAACTCCATATCCGCTCCCTCCTTCTTCCTCTCCAAACCGAACCCGCTTCGTTGGGCTTCGGTTTGGGGAATATATTCCACCGCGGCGCTTGTCGCGGTCGGCCACGCGGCGCGCCCCTTACTCTGTCATCCTGAGGCCGAGAGGCCGAAGGATCTTTCCCCGCGCGGCAGTGGCCGTGATATCGGAAAAGATCCTTCGCTTCGCTCAGGATGACATGTTTTGGGCTGGCCGCCGTTTGCGCTAATACGCGTAGGGGCGCACCCGCGTGGCCGCACCCGTACACTCCGCGCCTGTTCCTCGTTTCCACGTAGGGAACGACCCCCGTGTCGTTCCGCGACGCGCGCCGGCATTGTCGCCCGCAAGGGACGCCCTCGCCGTCCCGCCCCGCGTGGCCGCCCGCCGATGCCCCGGTGTGGGACGCGAGACGGTGCAGGTCATCCCCATGCGCCGCTTTTCCGTAACACGCGGCGCACCCCTTACCCTGTCATCCTGAGGCCGAGAGGCCGAAGGATCTATTTCGGCGCGGCAGTGGCCGTGATATCGGAAAAGATCCTTCGCTTCGCTCAGGATGACATGTTTTTGGATGGCTTGCCGCTTTTGCCATACACCGTAGGGGCGCACACGCAGGTGCGCTTCTACGCTCCGCGCCTGTCCCTCGTTCCCTGTGGAGGGCGGCCGATATTCCGGCGGGTTTCGCCTTTTTTTGTGCGTTTTGTCAAAAGTGTGACACTGTGCATGGGCATTTCGTCAAAAGCTGCACATATTGTTAATTAATTATGTAACAATGTTGAACACTGTGTCATGTTTTTGACGAAGCCCTCCGCGGCTCGGTTTTTGCACATATGGAGGCAAACGCGAAAGGAAGGGAACCGCAAAATGAAGTATATAAAAGACGGAAAAATGTGCACTCTGCCGGAAAGCGCCGGGCTTGGCGCGGAGCAGCGCCTACTGCGGCTCGAAGCGGAGCGCGAAATACGCGATATTCTGCACCATTACACCCGCTGCGTAGACCGGGGAGATATGGAGGGCATCGCCTCCTGCTACACCGGCGACGGCTGCTTCTACCCCTCGGACAGGTCCGACCCCATCCGCGGCAGGCAGGCGATACTGGCGGTTTTTGCAAAGCTCATGGACCCCAATGTGAAGACCAGCGCGCACTATATCGCAAACCAGCAGGTGCATTTTGAAAGCGAGAGCGAGGCCACGGTGTTCGCCTGTTTCTACGCGAACAAGTCCTTTGCCGGCGGGCGCGCGGACGAGCTCACCTGCGGCGGTTACGAGCTGCGCGTCCTGCGCGAGGAGGACGGCGAATGGCGCATAAAGAGCCACAAATGCTTCTTCACGCGGCAGGACGGCTCGCTCAGCGGCCGCTTCGGCGAGCAGAAGGAGCGCCCCTGGCCGCCGTTCCCGGAATACAGGCGTTGAGCTCCGGCACGATATTTGCATGTATAGAAGCAGTACGTTGTTTCAGACAGCAAGGCCCCTCGGCAGCGTCCGACCCCAGCGCCGCAAGACCCGTTTTGTGCGTGTCCCAAATATTTTATAGGAGTGAAATAGTAAAATGGACAACACCTCAACACCCGCTCTGCACAAGAGCAATTATCCCTGGGTGATCGTTATCACCGCCCTCTTCTGGTCGGGACTTATCTTCGGCCTCATGGGCAACACCGTCGGTCTCTACTATGCGCCTGTCGCCGCGGAAATGGGCTGGGACATGAAGCAGGTCTCCTTCTTCATGACCATCTTCCCCATCGTCGCCGGTATCTGCTCCCCCTTTGCAGGCCGCGTCTTCAACAAGTACGCCAAGACTAACGTCATCCTCGCCGTCATCGCCGGCGTATGGTGCCTGACCTATGTGTGGTCCTCCACCTTCACCCAGCTCTGGCAGTGGACCGTCTACGGCGTCATCACCGGCGTTATGGGCGGCTTCCTCATGTACATCCCCGTCCCCCTGCTCATCAACAACTGGTTCACCAAGTCCAAGGGCATCGCGCTCGGCATCGCCGCGGCGTTCGTGAACATCATCCCCGCCATCTGCAACCCCATCGTCACCGCCCAGATCGCCGTCCACGGCTGGCGCCCCGTCCGCCTCGTCGTCGGCATCGCGCTCGCGATAGTCGTCATCCCCGTCACGCTCATCTTCGTGCGCAAGTTCCCCAAGGATAAGAACACCGTCGCCTGGGGCGAGGGCGAAGCCGCCGTGGCCGGCGCAAAGTCCGCCGCCCTCACCGGCGTGAGCGCCAAGACCGCCACCAAGTCCGCGGCCTTCTGGCTCGCCCTGCTGGCCGCCGCCTGCCTCGTCTCCTGCGCCACCATCAACCAGCGCATCGCCTCCCTCGCCACGGCGCGCGGTTTTGACCCGGTCGCCATCGGCATGGCCTCCTCCATCATCATGGTCGGCGGCATCCTCGGCAAGTTCATCCTCGGCTTCGTCCGCGACAGGACCAACAACGCCATCACCACCGGCCTTGTCTGCGCGGGCTTCGGTCTGGTCGGCTGCGGCCTGTTCCTCGCCGTCGGCACCGCCGGCGTCGCGATATTCTACATCAGCATCCTGATCTACGGCTTCGGCTACGCCGGACTCACCGTCGTTCCCCCAATGGTCGTCGAGTCCGCCTTCGGCGGCAAGAACTTCGGCCAGATCTACGCCAACGTCTCCATCGCCACCTGCGTCGCGAGCTCCATCACCTCTTACATCTACGCCGCCATCATCGACTCCACCGGCGGATACGAGGGCTGCTTCGTTCTGGCGATGTGCTTCTACGCCGTGTTCGCGATCTGCGTGCCCCTCATAGTCAAGCTCGGCCAGAAGCTCCCCCGCGAGGAGTAATACTCTCGGCAGACCCACAGATACGCAAAATACCCGCTTCGGCCGCGCAGGCGGCCGGGGCGGGCAGATAGGAGAATACAATGGCACTTTTTGAACAGCTCACCGGCCGCGCCGCATATCTCGCCAGGGTCGGGACAAAGAAAGTAAAGGATACCGGCAAAATAGCCTCCCTCAAGCTCGGCAGCCTCTCGGCGCAGGAGGAGATAAACAGGCTCTACGCCAAGATCGGCGAGCGCTATTACAGGCAGCACGGCCTCTCCCCCGAAGCGGGCTATGAGAAGCTCTGCGACAAGGTGACCGATCTCAAGACGCTCATCACCGAAAACGAGTCCTCGATAACCGAGATAAAGATAGACGGTGTCGTGGACGACGTGGTCGCCGAGCCCGAGGACGAGGACTGAGACCCCGATAAAGCCGGATATCATCGTCTCCGACCCGGTGCAAAAACCTGTCATCCCCAGCCGAGGGATGACAGGTTTTTTTGCGACCCGCGCCGGGAAAGATCCTTCGGCCTTCGGCCTCGGAATGACAGGGCTTTTTGCGTACCGCGCCGCAAAAACGCCCACCCCGCCCGTAGGGAACGACCCCTGTGTCGTTCCGCGACCCGCGCCCGGGGTATCGCCGGTCGCCGGGTATGCCCGCCTTTCTGCTCACAAAAAGATATTTACCGTGCCTATCAGCGCGCCGAGCAGGCCGCCGAGCCAGACCACGTAGCGAAATTCCCTCTTCACGACCGACAGTATCAGCGCCTCCACCGCCTCCGGCTCCATGCGCCGGAGCTTCTCCGTTATCATGCCGCCCACGTCGATGCTCTCCACGACCGGGCGCACGTACACGGCCATAAAGCGCTGGTACGCGCCCTTTATTATCCTCTGCACAGTCTCCCTGTCCGGGAAAAGCGAGAGCGCGATATCCCGCACGGGTCTGTCGGCGAAGTCCACCAGCAGACCGTCCAGCAGCGGCGCCACAGCCTGCGCGCCCTGCTTTTTCAGGTAAGCCTTTATTCCGTCCGAGAGGGGCTCTGCGAGCGCGGAGGCCGCGTTTTTCGCCCCGCCCGGCATTTTGCCGCCCGCCCCGTCGAGGGCGGCGCGTATAACGGGGGCAAAATCGAAGTCCAGCAGCGCCGCGAGGATGCGGCCGCCCAGCTCGGCTTTCGCCCGGTCGAGCGCCGCGGAGCAGTCCCCGTCCGCCTCCAGCTTCTCAAGCTCCAGGCAGAGCGTGGTCTTCCTCGAATAGAGCAGCTCCGTAACGCTGCCCGCCACGGCGTCGGAAAAGCCGTCGGATTTGAAAAGAATCTCCAGATCGTCGGCGTTGAAGAAGCGCGCCTCAACCTCGCGGCCGAGCAGCACGGCGAGATCCTTGAGCCGCTTCGGGACGATGCCCGGCGTGAACGGGACGCGCCACGCGCCTATATACACGGCCTTGTACGGCCTGAACAGCATTTTTATCGCGAGGTCGTTCGTTATATAGCCTATCACGCCGCCGATGAGCGGCGGCAGAAGCACGGACACAAGCTCCATACGCCCCCCTCAGCAGTCGAGCAGCAGATCCAGCACCGACGCAAGCTGCGGCTTGAGCTCAAGGTTCGGCAGCTGGGTCATGGAATTGAGAGCGCGCTCTCTGTACTGCTTCATTATCCAGCGGGTGTAATCCACGCCGCCGGCCTTCGTTATATACTCATACAGCGCTCCGAAGACCGCCTCCGGCTCCATTGCGGCGGCGGAGGCGGCGAGCTCGCGGAGCTTCGCGCCGTATTCGCTGTCGGCAAAGGAATAGATGACGGGCAGGGTATATATGCCGTTTATGAAGTCCATCCCACGCTTTTTTCCGGCCTCCACGCTCTCCGGCAGGCAGTCCGTCAGATCGTCCCTGAGCTGGAACAGCACGCCCAGACTGTGCCCGAAGCGGCTCGCGGCGCTGACGGTGTAGCGCGTGCCGCCGGAGATGAGCGCGCCCATCTCGCAGGAGGCGGAGAAGAGCGCCGCGGTCTTGCCGGAGATGTTCATGAAATACCGGTTTTCATCGGTCTGCACGTCGAAGCGCGCGGCGTGCTGGCCGAGCTCGCCGCTGCACATGTCGGATATGCCCCTTGAGAGCACCTGCCCCGCCTGCGCCATATCCGGCCTCATAAGGCAGTCGAGCACCCGGCTGAGGAGATAATCCCCGGCGTAGACGGCCATATCCTTGCCATAGGCGGACTGTACGGTGGGTCTGCCGCGCCGGAAGGGCGCGTCGTCCACAATGTCGTCATGTATGAGCGAGGCCATATGCGTGAGCTCCACCACAGCCCCGGCCGAGCACAGCCGCTCGCCGCTCGAGGCGCAGTCCGGCCCGAAGCGGCCGAAGAGCAGCAGCAGCGCCGGGCGGAGCAGCTTCCCGGGCGCGGTGAACACGGAGTCTACTATCTCGGAGAGCGGCTGGCGAAGCAGCGCGTCCTTCGTCATCTCGCGCGCCCTGTCCGCGACCCGCCCCAGCTCCTCCTCAAGACCC
Organism: Oscillospiraceae bacterium; assembly: GCA_034933465.1. Lineage (GTDB taxonomy): Bacteria > Bacillota > Clostridia > Oscillospirales > Oscillospiraceae > Limivicinus. The sequence goes on from JAYFNM010000057.1 coordinate 33,494, forward strand.
GGGATATCCTTAAAAACGTTCATTCCCGCTCCTCTCTGTGCGCGCAGACGCACGCGCACGAACCGAACATAAAGCTCTTTTTCACGGCGGCGGACAGCCCCTGCCCCGCCATGAGCTTCTCAAGCCCGTCCGGACTGATAAACTCCCTCGTGCTCCGGCAGAGCCAGCGGTATTCCTCCCGCTTTGCCCTCCCGCCGCCCAGAATGGGCATCACGCAGGAAAAATAGATGTCGTAAAAAAACCTGACAAAGCGGCTGCGAGGCCGGAACGAGTCGATAACGCAGACCGGCGCGCCGCTTTTCACTACCCGCGCTAGCTCCCCGAGCACCCGCGGATAATCCGCGGTGTTTCGCAGGGCGAAGGATATCGCCGCCCCGTCGAAGGCCGCGTCCTCATACGGCAGCGCGGCCGCGTCCGCCGTAGTGAAGGCCGCGCGGCTCTCGCCCTCAAAGCGCCGCCGCGCGACGGCGAGCATGTTCGGCGAGAAGTCCGCCCCGGTCACGCGCAGCCCCGGCGCGAGCGAGAGCAGCAGCGCGGTCATATCGCCCGTGCCGCAGCAGAGGTCGAGCACCCGGCCGTCCGGCGGCGTCGAGCGCAGCAGCAGCTTCGCCGCCGCGCGCTTCCAGCGCATATGCAGGCCAAGGCTGATGCGGCGGTTTGCCGCGTCGTAGCCCTCCGCCACGCTCTGGAAGACCTGATATACATATTCTTCCTTTTTCATGTCAGCCCGCCCCGCCGAAAAGCGTCCCCGCGATATACGCGAGGCCGAGTATCACGTTCAGCCGCGTCACCCCGCCCATCGCGGCGTCCCGGACGCTCTCCGACAGCGGCAGCCTGAGCTGTGCGGCCACGGGCGCGGCGGCCGCGAGCAGCGCGACAAGATAGAACGCGGCTCCGCCCCCGCCGATAAGCAGCGGCAGCGGCAGCAGCGCCCAGAGCAGCAGCAGCGCCCTGTAGACCAGCCGCGTTCTCTCCCGCCCGAGCAGCACCGGGAGGGTCCTGCGCCCGGCGGCGCTGTCCCGCTCGATATCGCAGGCGTTGTTCGTCAGCATGATCGGCGCGACGCCGAGCATGACCGGCAGCGCCGGAACGAGCGTTCGCGCGGAGAAGTCCCCGGTCAGCGCGCCGTATACGCCGAGCGGGATAAGCCCGCCCATCACAAAGCCCGAGACCGTCTCCCCGATGGGCAGATACGACAGGGGCTTTTTTCCCAGGGAATACAGCAGCAGCGCCGCCGCGCCGGCAGCGCCCACCGCGAGCGCGCGCCAGCCCGCGCGCAGGACGACGGGCAGCGCCGTCAGCGCCGCCGCCGCGAGGAACGCAAAGCCCAGCGCGAGCGCCTTTTCCGGCGCGGGGCGCGCGTAGACGAGCACGGCGTCCGCCGGGTCGGGACAGTTCTCGGGCGTGTCCGCGCCCTTTATGAAATCGCTGTAGTCGTTGAAGGTGTTCGCCGCGGCCTGCATCAGCACGCAGGCCGCCGCGAGACACAGCAGCGGCCAGCCGCCCTCTCGCGCCAGCGCGCCGCCGAGCAGCGCCGGGATGACCGACGCCGCCCAGGTCTGCGGCGCGGCGAGGCGCAGCGCCATGAGCGGGCTGAGCCCGCCTGTTTTGTTTCCGTCCGTCTCGCGCGCCTCCCTCCCGATAAAATTTTTTAAAACAGCTCCGTCAGCGCGGGCAGCACCTTGTTCATGTCCGCGACGAGGCCTATGTCGCAATTCTGGAATATGGGCGCCTTGGCGTCCTTATTGACGGCCACGATGAGCTTCGCCTCGTTCACGCCAATGAGATGCTGCACCTGCCCGGAGATGCCGAGCGCGAAATACAGCTCGGGCTTCACCGTCACGCCGGAGACGCCGATGTAGCGGCCTCTGGCCATCCAGCGCTCCTCCTCCGCCACGGGTCTCGTGCAGCCGAGCTCCGCGCCGAGCTTCGCCGCGAAGGTCTCCACCCCCGCAAGCTTCTCCTGCGAGCCCACGCCGCGCCCCACGCCGACTATGCGCCTGGCGACGGCTATATCCACGGCCTCCTCCTGCTTTGCCGCGGTGCTCACAAGCGTCACGCCGGTCTGCTCCGGCTCGGCCTGCGCCTGCTCGAGCACGCCCGGCTGCGCCGGGAGGCAGTCGTCAAAAGCGCCGGAGGCGACGATGAGTATCGTGATCGCGGCGCGGCTCTTCAGCTCCGCCTCCGCCGCGCCGCCGAACACGTTGCGCCTGGCCTCGATCGCGCCGTCCTCCGCGACGCGTACCGCGCCCGCATCGGCGATAACGCCCGCGTTCAGGCGCACGGCGAGCTTCGCCGCGATGCAGCGGTCGCGGGTGCCGCCGGACACGAGGACGAGCGTCGCGCCCTCCGCCCTCACGGCGCGCTCGATGGCGCCGGTGTAGCTCTCGGCCATGGCGCCCTCCGCCCTCTCGCCGAGCCATATCACCTTATCCGCGTTCGGCAGCAGCGCCTCGGCCGCCGCGCGCGTGCCGAGCAGCACCGCCGCGGAGCGCTCCGCCAGAGTGTTCGCGCCGCTGCAAAGACCCGGGATATTGGCGGCGTCTGTCGAAAAAACAAGAGCTTTTTGAAGTTTCATTTTCGTATCCTCCTCACTTGAGCTCCGCCTTCACGGCGGCGGCAAAATCGGCCAGGGTCTCCGCGCCGTCGCCCGTGAACAGGCGGCAGGCGCGCGCCTTCTGCTCCGGGGCGAGCATGGAGAGCGTCTCGGTGAGCCTCTGCGCGGGCAGCTCCACATCGGCCGCGCCGAGCGCGGAGACGGGCTTTTTCCCGGCGGCAAGGATGTCTCTCATGCTGGGTACGCGGGTGGTGTTGATGCCGCTGGCCACGGAAATGACGGCGGGCAGGCTTATCATAAGCGTCTCCGTCTCGCCGTCGGCGGCGCGCTCGACGCTTATGCAGCCGTCGCCGCACTCGATGGCGGTGACGCCGTTTATTGTCGGCAGACCCAGCCGCTCGCCGAGCTGTACGCCGACCTGCTGGGCATAGAGGTCGCTCGAGCCCTCGCCGCAGATGACGAGGTCAAAGCCGCCGATTTTTTCCACGGCCTTTGCCAGCGCCGCGGAGGTGGCGCTGCTGTCGGCCGACGCGAGCGCCGCGTCGCAAACTGTCACGCAGCTTGCCGCGCCTCTGGAGAGGACGGACTTTCTCAGCTTGGAATTCTCGACCTCCGCCGCGCCAACGGTGAGCACGGTCAGCTCGCCGCCGTTTTTCTCGGTGAGCCTCGCTCCGGCCTCTATGGCGTTCAGATCGTACTGGCCTATCATAAGCTCCGCCTTGTCAAAGCTCAGGCTCCTGTCCGCCGCGACGCCTATGCTCTGCTCGTAAGGCACTACCTTGTAGCAGGCGATTACTTTCATTTCAATTTCTCCCTTTCATTCTTGTAATATTGGGTGTCACAGTTTTACATGCAAATTATGTGCCGTTTTGCCTCATCGCGCGGAGCTTAATCCCTTTTTTGTCGATTTATGTGCAAAATGCCGTTTTTTCTTGTGCAATTACATCTATTTTGGCCAAGCGTCATTGACACTTTTCGGACAATATGTTATAGTTACACGGAAAATGGTACAGTCCACGGAGAAAGGGGGAGTTCAGCGGTGCCGTCTGTCGGTTACAGCCATATGCAGAAGCAGGAGCAGCGCATAAGCTCCTCGCTCATTCAGGGGCTGAATATGCTCTCGCTCCCGGCGCAGGCCATGTACGACTACCTTGTGGAGCTGTCCATGGCCAACCCCATGCTGGAGATACCGGAGCCGCCCGCCGCCGACAGATACGAGAACATCTCCCCCGCTCAGCGCAAGAGCGAAGCCGGTCTTTACGACGAAGCCGAGAGCGGGTACGCGGCGCATGACGAGGACTTCGACCCCTACTACTCCCGCGGGGCGGACTTTGAGGCCGACGGGCTCGACGGCTCGCTGAAGCTTCAGCTGTCCATGTGCCGCCTGAGCGCGGCGGAGAGAGCCATCGGGCTCGAGATCATCGGCGACCTCGACGACAGCGGATATTTTGTCGGCAATCTGGAGACCATATGTCTGCTCTACCGCAGCAGCATGGAGACGGGGAAAAAGGTCCTGTCGCTGATACACGGCTTTCAGCCGAAGGGCATCGCCGCGCGCGACGTCTATGAGGCGCTCTGCCTGCAGGTTGAGGACAGCTTCCCCTATCCGGAGCTCGCGAGAAGGATAATCCGCGAGGAGCTGCGCGCGCTCTGCGAGGGCGAGAGCGGCGTTACGGCCTGCGCCGCGAAATACGGCGCGCCGGCCGAGCGCGTCCGCCGCTGCTTCGACTATATACGCACGCTCGAGCCGCGCCCCGGCAACTGCGGCGAGAGGCCGCTGCAAATAAACTATATCATACCCGACATAGTTGTCAAAAAAACCGACGGGGAGCTGCTGGTCTATGTCTCGGGCGAGGCGGAAAACCCCCTGCGCGTGAACGACTACTATCTTGAGCTGCTGCGCAGGCCGGGTCTCGGCGCCGACGAGAAGCGCTACCTCCGCCAGAGCCTGAACTCGGCCACGGCGCTCATACACAGCGTCGATATCCGGCGCCAGACCATACACCGGGCGGCGCTGTCGCTGGTCTCCCTGCAGGGGGACTTCTTCCGCGGCGGCCCGAAGCTGCTTCGCCCGCTGACGATGCGGCAGCTCGCGGACGACATGGGCGTCAACGTGTCCACGGTCAGCCGCGTGGTGCAGGACAAATATGTCTCTACCCCCTGGGGCATATTCCCGCTGAAATATTTTTTTGTGCGCGCGCTCAAGGGCGCGGACGAGACCGAAGTCTCGGCCGAGGCCGCCAAAACGCGCATTGCCGAGCTGATAAACGCCGAGGACGCGGCAAGCCCCCTGACCGACGACGAGCTTTGCGCGGCGCTCGGCCGCGAGGGCTATCCGATCTCGCGGAGGACGGTCTCGAAATACCGGCAGGCCGCCGGGATACCCGGCTGCTTAAAGCGCAGGAGAGGGAGATAGGCATGGAATACGACAGAGCCGCCGTGCTGGAGGCTTGGAAAAAAGCCGTGAACCGCGGCGTCATAGACACCGCGAAGCTCCGCCCGGAGATAGCCCGCGCCTGGGCGCGCTGTATGAGCCTCGGGGTGGACCCCTGGTCGTCCGATTTTTCAAAGTCGGACGAGGCGCTGCTGGCCTCCATGCGCCGCAGGCACGCCGCCGTCATGGAGGCCGCAAGCCCCGTGCTGCAATATCTGCTGACGCTCTTCAACTGCAACGCGAGCATCGCGGACATGCACGGCTTCGTCTTCGACCTGGTCACGCCCCTGTCCGCCTATCCGAGGACGCTCGGCACCTATGTGACCGAGCCGCTCACCGGCTGCGGCAACATCACCATCACCATCCAGGACAGAAAGCCCTGCCGCGTGGACGGCTACGAGCACTACCGCGCCATATCGCAGAACTATTCCGGCGTCGCCGCGCTCATCCGCGGCGTCGGCAGCGAGGAATACGTCCTGTGCATCAACGACCCCTTCGTCGCCCTGCCGCAAAACGCGCTCAAGCTGTGCGTGGCCGCGGCGGCGCTGGTGGAGAAGCTGGGCGCGTCCCGTCGCGAGGCCTTCAGCCACCTCTCCTCCGCCGCGTTCTTTGACCCTGTGATCGAGAGCGATTCCCTCGCCGTCATAGTCACCGACCCGGACGGCATGGTGCTCACAGCCAACTCCATCGGGAAAAAGGCGCTCTCCGGCTTTGAAAAATATCCCTACGGCTCCCGCTCGCTCGGCGAATACCTCAAGAACAGGCAGCAGCTCCCCGCGCTGCTGGACGAGGGCGACGGCGCGCTCCCCGAGGAGGACGTGGCCTTCAAGGGCGCCGGGCGCGGAAAGGGCTTCGGCATGAAGCTGCTCCGCCGCCGCCGCATAGACCTCATAAACGGCACAAAAAACTGCGTGCTGGTCTTTGAAAGCCCCGTCGAGGCCGAGACGCCCGAGCCCGCGCCGCTGCTGCGCGACGTGGGGCACAGCAGCGACTATATCGGCCAGAGCCCCCAGTGGCGCAAGGTGGACGAGCTGATACGCAGCGTGGCCGTGCACCGCTCGAACGTGATGATAATGGGCGACACCGGCACCGGCAAGGAGGTCGCGGCCCGGGCGCTGCACCGCATGAGCGGGCGCACCGGGGAATTTGTGGCCATAAACTGCGGCGCGCTGCCGCGCGACCTGCTCGCGAGCGAGCTGTTCGGCTACGAGGGCGGAGCATTCACCGGCGCGCGCTCCTCGGGCGCGAAGGGCAAGTTTGAATATGCCAACGGCGGCACGCTGTTTTTCGACGAGATAGGCGACATGCCGATAGACATGCAGGTCTCCCTGCTGCGCGTGCTGCAGGAGCAGAGCGTGACGCGCATCGGCGCGAACAAGTCCATCCCGATAAACGTGCGCGTCGTCGCCGCGACGAATCAGGACCTGCAAAAGCTCATCTCCGAGGGCAAGTTCCGCTCCGATCTGTGGTACAGGCTCAGCGTGATAGAGATATACCTCCCGCGCCTTTCCGAGCGCGAGGGCGACGTGGCGCTGCTGGCCGAATACTTCAACCAGACGCTGAGCCAATCCCTGAACATGGGCAGCTCGCTCCTGTCCGGCGACGTGCTGGATTTTCTGGACGGCTACAGCTGGCCGGGCAATGTGCGCGAGCTGAAAAACGTTATGGAAAAGGCGCTCATCGTCTCCAACGGCAGACCCCTGCGCGTGGAGGATTTCCCGAACTACATGTCCCCCGGCCGCGAGCCCGCCGCCGCGGAGGCCTCCCAGCGCGAGCCACGGCGCATATTCGCGGGCGAGGCGGAGACGCCGCCGGCCGGCGGAGCGCTCTCCGGCAAAAAAATGCGCGACGAGCTGGAGCGCGAGAAGATAGTGCGCATACTCAGCGAGGAGCAGGGCAATATCTCGCGCTCGGCAAAGCGGCTGAACATTTCGCGCAACACTTTGTACCGCAAGATAGAAAAGCTGGACATCCGCATAAAGGTGCAGGCCTTCGCCGACAAGTGACCCGCGGCGGCGACCGCTCGGAACGCCGTCAAGGCTTTCCCTGCCGCCTCTCCCGGGTATGCGCTCACTGAAATCAACCTGTCATCCTGAGCGGAGCGAAGGATCTTTCCACAATGCCGCTCAGCGCGCGAAACCGCTCCTTCGCTCCGCTCAGGATGACAGGTTTTTTTCGCGGCGCTCTCAGGTCGCGCCGCCCCACAGTGGGCGGGCATTGTTTATTTTGTGTTCTACCCCGGCCGCGGCATACAATTTGCATGTAAAGCGGTGTGAATACAGTCAGGCCTCCCGCGCCCCGCGCGAAGGCCGTTTACGGAGGTAGAAAGCATGTTTGAAAAGGTTTCAGCGCAGCTCGTCTCGCGCCTGAGAGCGCTTGTGGGTGAAAAGCGCGTGCTGACCGGAGACGCCATCGGCGCCGATTACGGCCATGACGAGCTGCCGAACAGCGTCTCCCATCTGCCCGAGGCCGTTGTGGAGGCCGGCTCCACGGACGACGTCGCCGCCGTCATGAAGCTCTGCGGCGAGTTTAACATCCCCGTGACCGTGCGCGGCGCGGGCACAGGCCGGGCGGGCGGCTCCGTCCCCGTAGAGGGCGGCGTGCTGCTGTCGCTCAGAGAGCTGAACTCCATCCTCGCCTTTGACGCCGAGGCGCGTCTTCTCACAGTCCAGCCGGGCGTGCTGCTACAGGACGTCAAGGCGGAGGCCGCAAGGCACGGCCTGTACTATCCCCCGGACCCCGGCGAGAAGACCGCCACCATCGGCGGCAACGCCTCCACCGACGCCTCCGGCCCCTGCGCCGTGAAATACGGCGGCACGCGCGCCTACATAGCGGACGCGCTCTGCGTCCTTGCGGACGGCTCCGCCGCCCGTCTCTCCGGCAACGCGGCGCTCGCCGCCGTCATCGGCAGCGAGGGTACGCTCGCCGTCATAACCGAGCTCACGCTGAGGCTGGTCGAAAAGCCCGGGTGCGAGGTGATCCTGCTTCTGCCCTTCGCCGATGCCGGGAGCTGCCTTGCGGCCGCCGGGAAGATACTCGCGGCCGGCCTCGACCCGGCCGTGCTCGAATACCTCGACACGGACATCGTGGAGTTCTCCGGCAGGGTGACGGGCGAGCCGGTCTTCCCCGTCGAGATGGACGGGGAGCGCGTCGGCGCGACGCTGATGGTCACGCTCGAGGCCGGTGACGACGACGCGCTCGACGGCAAAATGGAGGCTGTCGCGGAGCTCGCGGAGGAGCTTGAGTGCCTCGACATCCTCGTCGTCGATACGCCCACGCTAAAGCGCAGCGTCTGGGACGCGCACGACGCCTTCCACACCGCCATGGAGAGCGGCGCGAAATGCGCGGACGAGATAAACCTCGCTATAGCGCCCGATAAGCTCGCGGAGCTCATCGGCTTTGCCAAAGCGGAGGGCGAAGAGCGCGGCCTCAGAGCGCTGTGCTACGCCCACGCGGGCAGCGGCGGAGTACACATCCACGCGGTATCCGACGGCGCGAAGGACGAATTTCTCCCGGCGATGGCGGCCTTCAATGCCGCCGTGTGCGCCAGGTGCGCGCAGCTTGGCGGCGACCTCGGCGGCGAATACGGGCTGGGCTACGCGAAGAGAGCCTGCCTCAAGGCCGCGCTCGGCGATGAAAAATACGGCGAGCTCGTCTCCCGCAAGACCTTTTTTGACCCCAAGGGCATTCTCAACCCCGGAAAGATCATATAAAGCCCACTATAATCGAAAGGACTGAACCGAATTGCTCAAAATTCTCGTGTGTGTAAAGCAGGTCCCCGACGTTGACCAGATGCGTATGGACCCCGCCACCGGCAACCTCATCCGCGCGGGCGTGCCCGCCATCCTCAACCCGCTCGACGCGAACGCCCTGTCGGCCGCCGTCAAGGTCAAGGAGACCTGCGGAGCGGAGATAACCCTCATCACCATGGGCCCGCCGGCCGCCGAGGCGGCGCTGCGCGAATGCCTGGCCGTCGGCGCGGACAAGGCCGTCCTCGTCACCGACAGAGCCTTTGGCAACGCCGACACTCTGGCCACCAGCTACTCCATCGTCTCCGCCGCGAACACCGTCGATAAATACGACCTCATCTTCTGCGGCAAGGAAACCCTCGACGGCGCGACCGGCCAGATGGGCTCCCAGCTTGCCGAACGCTTTGACGCCGCGCAGATAACCAGCGCCTCGCTCATAAAGGAGATAGACCCCGAAAACGGCACGCTCGTCGTCGAGCGCGAGCTCGAGACCGGCGTCGAGACGCTGAGGGTCAAAATGCCCTGCCTCTTCACCATGGAGAAGACCAATTATCCCGTCCGCATCCCGAACCTCAAGGGCAAGCTCGCCGCAAAGAAGGCGCAGATCCTGACCGTCACCGCCGCCGATATCCCCGGCCTCGACCGCGAGCGCATAGGCGACGCGGGTTCCCCGACGAAGGTGCCCCGGATGTTCCCGCCCGTCATGCCGGAGCCCGGCGTGATACTCGACGAGGGCAGCGCGGAGGCGAACGCCGCGAAGCTGCTCGCGCTGATAAAGGAATGAGGAGGCACCGAAATGGATAAGAAAAGCTTCAAGGATATGTGGGTCTATATCGAGCACGACGGCGCGGCCGTCCACCCGGTGGCTCTCGAGCTGTGCTGCGAGGCCAGAAAGCTCTGCGACCAGTCCGGCGACGCGCTCGTGGCGGTGGCCGCGGGCTCTCTGCCCGAGAGCGAGCTTGAGAAGATAAAGGCCTGCGGCATAGACGCCCTGATCCTCGTCTCCGGCGAGGGCTACGACCGATACAACACCGAGGCCTACACGAACCTCTTCACCGAGCTCTGCAAAAAATACAGCCCCTCCGCCGTCTTTGTCGGCGGGACGACGAACGGCCGCGATTTCGCGCCCCGCTTCGCCGCCCGGCTCGAGACCGGCTGCACCAGCGACGCGACCGAGCTGATATATAACCCCGAGACCACCGACATCGAGTTCGTCGAACCTGCGGCCGGTGGCAAGATAATGGCCGTCATCACCATCCCCGTGCTCCGCCCCCAGGTCGGCACCATCCGCCCCGGCACCTTCAAATACGCCCCCACAGGCGCGAGGAAGGACGTCCGCGTCATAAAGGAGAGCATCTCCTTCCCCGCCGCCGACATCCGCACCGAGCTGCTCGGCTTCAAGGCGGACGCCTTCGACCCCGAGCTCGACATCGCCGACTGCGAGACCCTCGTCTGCATCGGCAACGGCGTTAAAGAGGAGAGCCTCGGCAAGTACAGGGAGCTCGCGAAGCTGCTCGGCGGCAAGCTCGCTTGCACAAGGCCGGTCGTCGATCGCGAGCTGCTGCCCTACAAGCTGCAGGTCGGCCAGTCCGGCGTGATGACAAAGCCCAAGCTCTACATAGGCTTCGGCATCTCCGGCGCCGTCAACCACGTCACTGGCGTGGACGCGGAGAAGTTCATCGCCGTCAACAAGGACCCCGACGCGCCCATATTTAACTACTGCGATTACGGCATAGTCGGCGACATGGACGCGGTTTGCGACGCGATGCTGAGCATTCTCAAGGCCTGAGCCTCTTCCTAAACAAGAAAAACCGCCCCCGGACGAAAGTCCGGAGGCGGTTTAATTTTTCTCAATTCAAAAAGCCCTCTATTATCTTGGCCTCGGCCTCCTGCTCCGTCAGACCGAGAGTGCGCAGCTTCAAAATCTGCTCGCCCGCTATCTTGCCGATGGCGGCCTCATGGATGAGCGCGGCGTCGGTGTTGTGCGCCCAGAGCTGGGGCGCGGCGTCCACGGTGGCGGAGCCGGCAATGATGGCGTCGCACTCGGAGTGCCCGGTGCAGGGCGCGTTGCCGACGATGGTGGAGCAGTACTCCTGATGCGACTCATCCCGCGCGACCGAGCGCGAAATTATGTCCGCGCCGGAGCCCTCGCCGTTGAGCTCGACCTTGAATTCTGTCCGCGCCTGCTGGCTGTGCTCGGTGAGTATCCGCTCGCGGATGAGGAGCTTGCCGCCCTTCTCGACGGTCGCGGCGGTCTTTCTCAGGGTCTTGTCTACGCCGCCTATCTGCGCGGTGTCCATCTCGAGCACGGCGTCCTCGCCTATATGCGCCTCGGTCACGGGGTCGATGCTCCGCAGTCCCGCGCCCTTGCCGGTGCCGAGATGCTTCTCCTGATACAGCACGTGCGAGCCCTTCTCGAGGAAAAAGCGGTGGATGCCGTTATGCCGCGCGCTCTCTCCTGTCTCGGTGTGCACGCCGCAGCCGGCGACTATGACCACGTCCGCGCCCTCGCCGACATAGAAGTCGTTATACACCAGATCGTCCACGTTGCCGTGGGTGACGCAGGCGGGGATATAGACCCTGTCGCCCTTCGCGTGCGGCGCGATGCGGATGTTCAGCCCGGGATTGTCGGTCTTGCTCTCTATCTTTATATTGTCGCTCGACTGCCGGCCGGCGCAGGCGCCGTCCTCGCGGATGTTGAACGCGCCCTCGAACTTGCCCTCCCAGTCGGACACGGCCTTTAACAGCTCTTTCGTCACTTCATTCATTGCACGCCGCCTCCCCTCTGCAGCAGCCCACGGCCGCGCTCTTGCCCTGGAGCACCGGGAGCATCTGCTCCCTTGCGCCGCTGGCCTGTATCGAGCCGCCCGCGAGCAGGATTATCTCGTCCGCGATGCGCAGTATGCGCTCCTGATGGGAAATTATCATCAGGGTGCCCGTGAGATCCTTATGCATGTCGTTAAAGACGCCTATGAGGTTTTTAAAGCTCCACAGGTCTATGCCGGCCTCCGGCTCGTCGAAGAGCGAGAGGCGGGTGTGGCGGGCGATGACGGTCGCGATCTCGATGCGCTTTATCTCGCCGCCGGAGAGCGTCGCGTTGACCTCGCGGTCGATATAGTCCCTCGCGCAGAGACCCACCTTGCTCAGGATGTCGCACAGCCGCGCCTCGTCCTGCTCGCCGCCGGCGGCGGTGTCGATGAGCTGGCGCACGGTGATGCCCTTGAAGCGGACGGGCTGCTGGAAGGCGAAGCTCACGCCCCGTCTGGCGCGCCCGGTCACGTCGAGCCCGGTGATATCCTCGCCGTCGAGATATATGCGCCCCGCGCTGGGCTTTTCGATGCCCGCGATGATGCGGGCGAGCGTGGTCTTGCCGCTGCCGTTGGGCCCGGTTATCACCACGAGCTTCCCGTCGGGCACGGTCAGCTCCAGATCCTTCAGCACCGGCTTCCCGTCGGGCGAATTCCAGTCAATGTGTTCAAGCTTGAGCATGGTCTAAGACACCTCGTATAATAAAATTTTTATCTGTGAGAGCACATCAGAGTGCGCATGGAGTTGAGCGTCGCGAGCAGCATCACGCCGACGTCGCCGAACACGGCGACCCACATGTTCACCGCGCCGAGCGCGCCCAGTATCAGGATGAGCGCCTTTACGCCGAGCGCGAACGCGATGTTCTGCCGCACGATGCTCATCGTCCTGCGCGCGAGGGAAATGGCAAGCGGCAGGCGCGAGGGCTTGTCGTCCATCAGCACTATATCCGCCGACTCTATCGCCGCGTCGCTGCCGAGCGCGCCCATCGCGACGCCGACGTCGGAGCGCGCGAGCACGGGCGCGTCGTTTATCCCGTCGCCGACGAAGGCGAGACGGCAGCCGGAGCCGAGCAGCGCCTCGACCTTCTCGACCTTCTGCGCCGGCAGCAGACCCGCGCAGACCTCGTCCACGCCGACCTTTTCGCCGACGGCGCGGGCGACCCTCTCCATGTCGCCGGTGAGCATCACTGTCTTTTTGACGCCGAGCGCGCGCAGCGCCTTCACGCTGTCGGCGGCGTCGGGCTTTATCTGGTCGTTTATGACGATGTGCCCCAGATAGCCGCTCTCGCCGGAGACGTGGATGACCGTGCCTGTCAGATGGCACTCGTGCCAGTCGGCGCCGACCTTATCCATGAGCGCGCCGTTGCCGACATAAAAGGTCTCCCCGTCTACCGTGGCCTTCAGACCCATGCCCGCAAGCTCCGTCACGGCGCCGAGGCGGCTGCGGTCTATGTCTCGGCCGTGAGCCTCGATAATGGACTCCGCCACGGGGTGGGTAGAATAGCTCTCGGCGACGGCGGCAATATCCAGCAGCTCCTCCTCGGAGACGTGCTCGGGATGCACGGCCTCGACGGCGAAGCGACCTCTGGTGAGCGTGCCGGTCTTGTCGAAGACGACGGTGTCCACCCGGGCGAGCGTCTCGAGATAGTTTGCGCCCTTGATGAGCACGCCCTCGCGGGAGGCCGCGCCTATCCCGCCGAAAAAGCTCAGCGGAACGGAGACGACCAGCGCGCAGGGGCAGGACACCACGAGAAAGATCAGCGCCCGGTTTATCCACATGCCCCAGCTCTGTCCGAGCAGCAGCGGCGGCAAAACGGCCAGCAGCACCGCGCCGCCCACGACGCAGGGCGTGTACCAGCGCGCAAAGCGCGTGATGAAGTTCTCCACCCTCGCCTTTTTCTCGGAGGAATTCTCGACCAGCTCCAGTATCTTCGCCACCGTGCTCTCGCCGTAAAGGCTCTCTGTGCGCACCTTTATCAGACCGCTGAGATTTATGGAGCCGCTGACGACCCGGTCGCCCTCGCCCTTTTCAACGGGCAGGCTCTCGCCGGTCAGCGCGGCGGTATCGACTGTAGTATGCCCCTCCGTCACGCTGCCGTCAAGAGGTATCTTCTCGCCGGGTCGGATAAGGATGGTCTCGCCGACCAGCACCTCCTCGGGGGACAGCTTTTTCTCCTCCCCGTCCCGGAGGGCGACGGCATAGTCCGGGCGGATATCCATGAGCGCGGCGATGGAGCGCCTGCTCCGGCCGACGGCGATGCTCTGGAACAGCTCGCCCACCTGATAGAACAGCATCACCGCCGCGGCCTCGGGATACTCCGCTATCGCGAACGCGCCGAGCGTCGCGACGGACATGAGAAACTGCTCGTCGAAGAGCTGTCCGTGCAGGATGTTGCGAAGCGCCGCCCAGAGCACGTCGTAGCCTATCACGAGATAGGGCACGGCGAAGGCAAGGAGCTCCCACGCTCCCTCGAGCGGCAGCAGCCAGGCCACGGCCGTCAGCAGCGCGGCGGCGATTATCCGCCACAGGGTCTTCTTCTGTTTTCGGCTCAGCGCGCTCATATTATCACCCGGCAGTCCGGCTCCACGCGGGCTATTATCTTCACGGCCTTTTCAAGTATCTCCGGGAAGAGGCCGTCCTCGGCCTCTATGCTCAGCTTCTGGGCAACAAAGCTCACGCAGGCGCTGTCCACGCCCGGTATCTTCCTTATGGCCGTCTCCATTTTTGCGGCGCAGGCCGCGCAGTCCAGCTCCTCAAGTCTGAATGTCTTTTTCATTTCCTTCCGTCCCTCTCCTCAATAAGATGGTCAAAGCCCTGCGCGACTATCGTCCTCACGTGCTCGTCGCTCAGAAAGTAGTATATGGTCTTCCCCTCACGGCGGTTCCCGACGAGATTGGCGTCCTTCAATATGCGCAGCTGGTGCGATATGGCCGACTGGTTCATGCCCAGCAGCTCCGCTATCGCGCACACGCACATCTCCGACTCGAGCAGCGCAAAAAGGATCTTCATGCGCGTAGCGTCCCCGAAGAGCTTGAAGAGATCCGCCAGATCGCACAGCAGCTCGTCGGTGGGCAGCTCGCTCTTTACCTTGTTCAATATCGCCTCGTGGCTGTGCATGGTCATCTGCGCCCCCGTTCATATGTCTTGCTGTTCATATGATAGCGCGTTCATATGAGTTTGTCAAGCATATATGAAAAATTTCCCCTCCGGCATATGCGGGAGGGGAAATCTCTGTTTATTCTGTTGCGCTTTGAGCCTTAGTTCATATCCCTGATCGCGGCCTGCGCGGCGGCGAGGCGGGCGATGGGGACGCGGAAGGGGCTGCAGGACACGTAGTCCAGGCCGACCCTGTGGAAGAACTCGACGGAGCTGGGGTCGCCGCCGTGCTCGCCGCAGACGCCGAGGTGCAGGTTCGGGCGGGTCTCGCGGCCAAGCTTGACGGCCATCTTTATGAGCTTACCCACGCCGATCTGGTCAACTCTGGCAAACGGGTCGCTCTCGTATATCTTCTTGTCATAGTATGCGCCGAGGAACTTGCCGGCGTCGTCGCGGCTGAAGCCGAAGGTCATCTGGGTCAGGTCGTTGGTGCCGAAGGAGAAGAACTCGGCCTCCTTGGCTATCTCGTCGGCGGTGAGGGCGGCTCTGGGGATCTCTATCATGGTGCCGACCATATACTTCATGTCGGAGCCGGCGGCCTTGATTATCTCATCGGCGGCCTTGACAACGACATCCTTGACATACTTGAGCTCCTTGACCTCGCCGACCAGCGGGATCATGATCTCGGGGACCATCGTCCACTCGGGATGGCGGGCCTGAACGGCGAGAGCGGCCTTGATGACGGCGTTGGTCTGCATCTCGGCGATCTCGGGGTAGGTGACGGCCAGACGGCAGCCGCGGTGACCCATCATGGGGTTGAACTCGTGCAGGGAGGCGATGAGGTTCTTGATGGACTCGACGCTCTTGCCCTGCGCCTTGGCCAGCGCCGCAATGTCGGCCTCCTCGGTGGGGACGAACTCATGGAGAGGGGGATCGAGGAAGCGGATGGTGACGGGGTTGCCCTCCATGGCCTCGTAGATGCCCTCAAAGTCGGACTGCTGCATCGGCTCGAGCTTCGCGAGCGCCTTTACGCGCTCCTCGACGGTGTCCGCGCAGATCATCTCGCGGAAGGCGGCGATGCGCTCGCCGTTAAAGAACATGTGCTCGGTGCGGGTCAGGCCAATGCCCTGCGCGCCCAGCTCGCGAGCCTTTGCGGCGTCGTGCGGGGTGTCGGCGTTGGTGCGCACCTGCAGGCGGCGGAACTTGTCGGCCCAGCCCATGATGCGGCCGAATTCGCCGGCGATGGTGGCGTCCACGGTGGGGATGATGCCCTCGTATATCTTGCCGGTGGAGCCGTCGATGGAGATATAGTCTCCCTCATGGTAGACCTTGCCGGAGAGCTCAAACTTCTTGTTGGCCTCGTCCATCTTGATCTCGCCGCAGCCGGAGACGCAGCACTTGCCCATGCCGCGCGCGACGACGGCGGCGTGGCTGGTCATGCCGCCGCGAACGGTCAGTATGCCCTGCGCGGCCTTCATGCCCTCTATATCCTCGGGGCTGGTCTCGAGACGGACCAGAACGACCTTCTCTTTTCTCTCCTTCCACGCCTTGGCGTCCTCGGCGGTGAAGACGATCTTGCCGCAGGCGGCTCCGGGGGAGGCGCCGAGACCCTTTCCGATGGGCGTGGCGGCCTTGATCTTGTCGGCGTCGAACTGGGGGTGGAGCAGGGTGTCGAGGGTGCGCGGTTCTATCATGGCGACGGCCTGCTTCTCATCGATCATGCCCTCGTCAACGAGGTCGCAGGCGATCTTGAGGGCGGCCTGCGCGGTGCGCTTGCCGTTGCGGGTCTGGAGCATGTAGAGCTTGCCGTTCTCAACGGTGAACTCCATGTCCTGCATGTCGTGATAGTGCTTTTCGAGGGTGCTGCACACCTTCTGGAACTGCTCGAAGGCGCCGGGGAACTGCTCGGCCATCTGGGAGATGGGCATCGGGGTGCGCACGCCGGCGACGACGTCCTCGCCCTGCGCGTTCACAAGGAACTCGCCGAAAAGCTTCTTCTCGCCGGTGGCGGGGTTGCGGGTAAAGGCGACGCCGGTGCCGGAATTGTCGTTGAGGTTGCCGAAGACCATCGGCATCACGCTGACGGCGGTGCCCCAGGAATAGGGGATGTCGTTGTCGCGGCGGTAGACGTTCGCGCGGGGGTTATCCCAGGAGCGGAAAACAGCCTTGATGGACTCGCACAGCTGGGTCTTGGGGTCGGTCGGGAAGTCCTCGCCGATCTGCTTTTTATACTCGGCCTTGAACTCGCGCGCGAGCTCCCTGAGGTCGGCGGCGGTGAGCTCGAGGTCGGACTGAATGCCCTTCTTCTCCTTCATCGCGTCGATGAGCTGCTCAAAATATTTCTTGCCGACTTCCATGACGACGTCGGAGAACATCTGGATGAAGCGGCGGTAGGAATCGTAAACAAAGCGCTCGAACTTGGGGTCGGGGTTGCCCTTGATCATCGCGGCGACGACGTCGTCGTTCAGGCCGAGGTTCAGGATGGTGTCCATCATGCCGGGCATGGATGCGCGCGCGCCGGAGCGGACGGAGACCAGCATGGGGTTATGCAGATCGCCGAACTTCTTGCCGTTGATCTTCTCCATCTTCTCGACGTACTGCATTATTTCAGCCATGATCGAATCGTTGATCTGGCGGTCGTCTTCATAGTACTGGTTGCAGGCCTCGGTGGTAATGGTAAAGCCCTGGGGCACAGGCAGGCCGATGTTGGTCATCTCCGCCAGGTTCGCGCCCTTGCCGCCAAGCAGCTCGCGCATACCGGCGTTGCCTTCGGAAAACAGATAGACATACTTTTTGCTCATTGTTTTCGTCCTTTCTATATACATATAAATGTTGACTTATTTACACTAAAGCCATTATTTAGATTACCACAAAACAGGCGAAATAATCAATGCACTTTACTTACAAATCCGTATTCATTACCCTGCCTATTTCGTCGCTGATTTTTGCAAAACCGCCAATATCCAGCGCTTCTCCCCTGATTTTGGTGTCAAACCCGCAGGATCGCAGCGCTGCCTCGGCCTGCTCCCTGTCGATATTGCCGAGCCCCGCGCACATCGCGTTCACCAGCGTCTTGCGCCGCTGGTTGAAGGCCGCGCGCACCAGGGCGAACATCAGCGCGCTGTCGTTCACGGGGACGGGCGGCGCGGCGCGCCTCGTCAGGCGGATGACGGAGGACATCACCTTCGGCTGCGGAATAAAGCAGGAGGGCGGAACGTCGAAAAGCGTCTCGACCTGCATGTTCCACTGCAAAAAAATGGCGAACGCGCCGTAATCGGCGGTGTTCGCGGGGGCGCTGACGCGCCGGGCGACCTCGCGCTGCACCATGACCGTGATCGTGTCGAAGCAGCCCGCCTTAATAAAGGCCGTCAGCAGCGGCGTCGTCACATTGTAGGGCAGGTTCGCGCACACCACCGGGCGCAGGCCGTCGAAGCGCTCGCGCACGAGCTGCTCGAGGTCGAGCCTCAGCACGTCGCCGAAGACCAGCTCCACATTGTCCCGCCCGGCAAGCGTCTCCTTCAGCACGGGTCTGAGCGCCTTGTCCAGCTCCACGGAGACGACCTTTCCGGCGCGGCGCGATATCTCCTCAGTCAGGCTGCCTATGCCTGGGCCGACCTCGAGCACGCAGCTGTCCCTGTCGAGCAGGGCGCCCTCCGCGATGCCCTCCGTCACCCAGCGCGCGGTCAGAAAGTTCTGCCCCAGAGAGCGCGAAAAGCGAAAGCCGTGCCTGTGCAGCAGCTCCCGTATATCGTCGATATTCGTCAGCTCCATACTCACTTCTTCTTGAAATAGCGCATCCACTGCCCGGCCATGCACATGGCTGTCAGCACCAGCCCGCACAGCTTGCCGAAGAGGCTCAGCGTGGAGCACAGCAGTATGACCAGCGCCGCCAGGGCGAGCGCCGACCACAGTATCGCGGCTATGAGATAGTATCTCGGACTCTTATCATCGTTCATTTATATGACCATTCCTTTATACAAAGCTCTCTTTTCATCTGTTTTTCAGTATCTTTTCAAAGGCCTGCCGCGCGCTGTCGTGCCCGGGCTCGGCGCTTATGCGAATGTTCCCCCTGTAACGGTAGCCGCTCTCGCGCAGCAGCTCCTGCATGGGCTTGTTCTTTTTGTGGGTGTCCGTGCGGATGCACCTCCTGGAGAGGGCGCGCGCCCGCTCCTCCGCGCAGCTCATCATGAACCGCGCCATGCCGCTCCCCCTGTATTTCGCCGCGACCGCCGAGCGGTGCAGCACACAGCAGGCCAGCCCCTGCGTCCACTTTCCGTCGCTTATCTCGGCGTAGCACGGCTCGTCCTCCACCGACAGCACGAAAAAGGCCGCCGGCTCCTCGCCGTGGAGCGCGATGAAGCACTCCCCTCTCTCTATGTCCGCCGAAAAGACCTCCCGCGCCGGGTACTCGCCCTGCCACTGGTCCACCCCGTGGCGGCTCAGGCTCCGCCGCGCGTCGGCCACCATGGCCATTATCGCGTCGATATCCCCCGCCGCCGCGCGGCGGCAGCTCAGGGGCTCCGTGAACTTCACGCGCTTTTTGTCTCTCTCTATCTCCGCGAGCAGCTTTTTGTCGCCCTCGCCGGTCAGCGCCAGCTTTTCAAACATGTCGGGGCGCTTTTCCATCGTGCGCTCGAGCTGCTTTTTCCGCCGCCAGCGCTCAACGCGCGCATGGTCGCCGTTCAACAGCTCCTCCGGCACTCTCCTGCCCTCCCAGTCCTCGGGGCGGGTATACTGCGGGTATTCAAGCAGACCGTCCCAGTGGCTCTCGCCGATATAACACTGCTCGTCCGACAGCACGCCCGGCACGAGGCGGCACACGGAATCCGCCACGGCCATGGCCGCGATCTCCCCGCCGGTCAGCACGAAGTCGCCGAGCGAGAGCTCCTCGTCCACGCACTGCTCGATAAAGCGCTCGTCTATCCCCTCGTAGTGGCCGCAGACCAGCACCAGATGGTCGTAGTCCCGCCTGAGACGCTTCGCGGTCTCCTGCGTATAGGTCTTCCCCTGCGGCGAGAGATATACGACCCGGCTCCTCAGTCCGTTTGCGGTTGACATAACATCGTCAAGGCAGGCCTTGAGCGGCTGCGCCATCATCACGCAGCCCCAGCCGCCGCCGTAGGGATAGTCGTCCACCTGGCACTGCTTATTGTCGGTATAATCGCGTATCTGGACGCAGTTTATCTCTATTATCCCCTTTTTTGCCGCCCTGCCGATGATGCTCTCATGCAAAACGGCGTTCACGGTGTCCGGAAAAAGGGTCATAATATCTATGCGCATACTTCTCACATTCCCTCGATAAGCCTGACGGTGATGATCCCCGCCTCGGCATCGGTTGACATAATAAATTCAGGCACTGCGGGGATGAGGTGCTCCGTCTCCCCGCGCACGACGTAGACGTCGGAGGCGGGGGTGGTCATTATGTCGGCGAGCAGGCCTATCTCCGCGCCGCTCTCGTCGCGCACCGACGCGCCGAGCAGATCCTGCACGAAGAAGCGCCCCTTCGGGAGCTTCGCGTCGGCGCGGGCGATATACACGTCCCTGCCCTTGAGGCGCATGGCGGCGTTCACATCGTCCACGCCCTCGAGCTTTGCGATGAGAAAGCGCTTCTGCGGCTTTCCCGAGAGCAGCTTCAGCTCCGCCCCATCGACAAACAGGCGCGGAAACAGGCGCATGAACTGCGGGCTGTCGAGCCAGACCTCTATTTTTACCTCGCCGGCTATACCGTGAGTATTCACGATACGTCCGGCCTCAATGAATTCGTTTTTTTCCATTCTCTCCTCCGTCGCCCCGGTATCGTCTCAGTCGGCCGCGCGCACCGCGTCCGGTATCGTGACCTCGCCCACCTGATTGAAGCGCGAGAGGACGGCGCTGAACGAAGCGCTGCTCACCTCAAGATTCGAGCTGAGGTTCTTGAGGGCGAGAGAGTTGGTAAGGCCGCCGACGAGCTCCGGCAGAACGCTCCGCACGACGGAGGTCATATCCATGTCGTAGCGCACGAGCATACCCGTCTCCTTGTCTATCCAGACGGACGCCGGGATATCCCCGAGATTGGAGAAGTCCTCGTCAGAGAGCGTGACGCCGAGGTTGCGCGAGAGCATGTCGCCCGCGCCGGTCAGCTCCATCACCTTTTTGACCTCGCTGCCCGTGATGACGCCGTCGTATCTGACGGCTTCGGCGCCCATGACGCGCTCCTCGCCGGCCTCCTCGAAGCTGGCGGCGCAATCCACGAAGAGCTGCAGGCCGTCCACGATGTTTATCTGCGTGGGCGCGCCGCTCTCCGTCACGGTCTCCTTATCCCAGTCGTCGCCGTCGTCGTCGGAGACATACACGTCGTAGCCCGCGTCGGTCTTCTCCACATAGGTCAGCACGCTCTTGTCTATTCCGGCCGCCGCCACCGTGACCTCCGTTTTGGCCGTCAGCGGGTCTGTCTGAACGTCCATGCTCCCGGCCATGGTCACGTCCGTCCCGATGGTCTTTCCGAGCACCTTCACGCCGAGGGCGATATCCATGCTCATGTCCATATGCATATTGTCCACCCTGCTCATCGCCCTGACGGCCTTCGCGACCTTCGTCTCGAACGAGCCGCAGGCGGTCAGGCACAGCAGCATCGCGGCAGCCGCAATGAGCGCCGCCGACTTTTTAGAAAGCTTCATTCACGTTCTCCCTTCAACAGACACAGCTTATTCTTCCTGTTCCATTTTACTTTATATCCGGCTCTATTTCAATCTGTATTTTGGGCTGGTTTTTATCTTTCGGCAGCGCGGGCGGGACGGCCTTGCAGACGAAAAGAGCCCGCCGCGAAACGGCGCGGCCGGAGCCGTTCCCCGCGGGAGGCGGCGCGTTCTTTCAAACGCGCGCTCCGCGGGGCCGGGTCCTGGCTCGACCGCATTTCGCAACAGGCTCTTTTGCCCGTCTCAGTCGAGTATTTCGACGGAGACCTTTTTGCCCTTTCTCTGGGCGACGGCCCGCATGAGTATACGGATCTGTTTTACGATCCTGCCCTGCCGGCCAATGACCTTGCCCATATCACCCTCGGCGACACGAACCTCAAAAACAGTCTCGCCGTCGGCTTTGCGCTCGGTCACAGAGACTTGATCGGGATTATCCACAAGGCTCTGCACAATGTAGGTCAATAAATCTTTCATGCCGGTAGAAACTCCTTATTAGGCCTCGGCCTTTGCCTCGGCCTTCTTGAGCAGGCCGCGGACTGTCTCGGTGGGCTGAGCGCCGTTCGCAATCCAGTATTTTGCGCGCTCAAGGTCTATCTGGATCTTTTTTTCGTCGCACATGGGATCGTAGATGCCGATCTCCTCAATAAAACGCCCGTCGCGGGGGCAGCGTGAATCCGCCACGACGACACGGTAATAGGGAGCCTTGGTAGCGCCCATTCTGCGAAGTCTGATTTTAACCATTGTATATTCACCTCCATACAATTTCTCTTATATTACAAACACCGCAGTGTGAGTAATCTGATCATCCCGGCCGCCCTGTCAAAGCCCGAAGCCGCCGGGGAGGCCGGGGAAACCGCCCGCTCCGCCCATTCTGCCCATTTTTTTCTGCATCTTCTTCATGCCCTTGCCGCTGAACTGCTTCATCATCTGCTGCATCGCGTCAAACTGCTTGAGCAGCCTGTTGACGTCCACGACCGAGGTGCCGGAGCCGGCCGCCACGCGCTTTTTCCGGCTGCTGTTGAGGACGGCGGGGTTGTCGCGCTCGGCCTTCGTCATGGAGTAGATTATGGCCTCCTGGCGCGAGAGCGCCTTCTCGTCCATCTTCGCGCCCTTGAGCGCCTTCGCGTCGAGCCCGGGTATCATCCCGGCCAGGTCGCCGAGATCGCCCATGTTTCTGAGCTGCCCCATCTGGTCGAGATAGTCGCTCAGGGTGAAGCGGTTGCTGCGGAGCTTTTCGGCCGCCTCCAGCGCTTTTTTCTCGTCGAAGCTCTGCTCGGCCTTCTCGATGAGGGTCAGCATATCGCCCATGCCGAGGATGCGCGAGGCCATGCGGTCGGGGTGGAAGGCCTCTATCATGTCGAGCTTTTCGCCGACGCCGATAAATTTTATCGGCTTGCCGGTCGCGGCTCTTATGGACAGCGCCGCGCCGCCTCTGGCGTCTCCGTCGAGCTTCGTGAGCATCACGCCGGTCACGCCGAGCGCCTCGTCGAAGGCGGCGGCGGCGTTCACCGCGTCCTGCCCGGTCATGGCGTCCACCACGAGCAGTATCTCCGCCGGGTCTACGGCGTCGCGGATGTTCTTAAGCTCGTCCATCAGCGCCTCGTCTATGTGCAGCCGCCCGGCCGTGTCGAGGAAGACGAGGTCGTTGCCGTGTTTTTTCGCGTGCTCCACGGCGGCCTTCGCTATGTCCACGGGGTCGGCCTGTCCCATCTGAAACACCGGGATGTCGAGCTGCGCGCCCACCGTCTCGAGCTGCTTTATCGCGGCGGGGCGGTATATGTCGCAGGCGGCGAGCAGCGGGCGCTTGCCCTGCTTTCTCATATATGCCGCTATCTTCGCGCCGTTGGTGGTCTTGCCCGCGCCCTGCAGGCCGACCAGCATCACGACGCTCGGCGACTTTGAGCCTATGCTGAGCTTCTGGTTCTGCCCGCCCATCAGGGCGCACAGCTCCTCGTTGACGATCTTGATTATCATCTGCGCCGGGGAGAGCGCCTCCAGCACCTCCGCGCCGCAGGCGCGGTCGGTGACCTTTTTTGTGAAGTCTTTTACGACCTTATAGCTGACGTCCGCCTCCAGAAGCGCCATGCGCACCTCGCGCATCGCCTCTCTCACGTCCGCCTGGGTGAGCCTGCCCTTGCCGCGGAGCTTTTTGAACGCGGCGCTCAGTTTTTCGGATAAGCTCTCAAACGCCATCGCGTCCTCCTCCGTTATTCAGCGCGTCTATCTCCGCGACGGCGGCGGCGGCTGTCTCCCGCGCGCGCCCGTCCGTCAGCCGCACTATCTCCTCCAGCTTCGCCCGCAGGCGCTCAAGGGCGTCCTGCGTCTCCGAAAAGCGGCCTATCAGGCCGGTCTTCGCCTCGATATCCTTCAGCGCGGCGTCGGCGCGGCGGATATTGTCCCACACGCCCTGGCGGGATATCCCGCTCTGCTCGGCTATCTCCGACAGGGACAGATCCTCATTGAAGTGCAGATCGAAGCACTCCCTCTGCTTCTCCGTCAGCAGAGCCCCGTAAAAATCCAGCAGCATACTCTGCATAAGCCTGCTCTCGCTCACGGTAAGTCCTCCTGTCAAGCAAATCAGCTTAACAGAGTATATAACAGCCCGACCCCCCTGTCAAGTATTTTTTCTTGTCAGTTTCGGTCTTTTCGCCCCGCTGCATATTAATCCAGTCTTTGGGAAAAATGAATAATACTCTTTTTATGATTGGAGAAACCCATGGATATCGACAGCTCCGGACTGTACATTGAAGACAGGCGGCTCTGCGACTGTGCCGCCGCCGAGGCGAGGCTGCTGCGCCCCGCCGGAAGCCGCGGCGGCAGGCGGAGCGTCCGCTCGCTGCGCCGAAGTCTGGATGAGATACGCCGTACCCACGACGCGGTGCAGGCGCGCTGCGGCGAGCTGCCGCAGCCGCCCGCCGCCTGCGAATGGCTGCTGGACAACTGGTATATCGCGCTGCGCGAGTACATGTGCGCCGCCGCCGCGCTCAGGAGCGCGCCCCGTCTGCGCGCAAGCGGCGGGGAGCCCCTGATACTCGCCCTCGCCCGGGCGCTGCTGCGCGCGGGTCTGGGGAGCGCGACCGAGGAGCGGTGCAGGCTCTTTCTGGACGGCTTTCAGGCCGTCACCGTGCTCCGGCGCTCCGAGCTGGAGCTGTTTCCCGCCGCGGTCAGAGCCGCGGCGATAGAAGGTCTCGCCGAGACCTGCCGGAAAATGCGCGGCGGCGAGGATGAGCAGGCGCTCACCGCCTCCTTTGAGGCGCTGTTTACGACGCTGCGCCTCTTCTCCGTGCTCGACGCCGAAAAGCTCATAAACTCCGCCGACGTCACCGGCGCCGTTCTCTCCGCCGACCCCGGCGGGGACTACGCGCGCATGGACAGCGGCACGAAGCGCCAATACCTGCGCCGCGTGGAGAAGCTCGCCCGCCGCGAGGGCGCGGAGGAGCACGTATTCGCCCGCCGGCTCATAAAGAGAGCCCGCGCCGAGGGAAGGCACGTGGGCTTCTATCTGTTCGCCGCCCCCGGGCGCGCGGGCGAGGCCTGTTATATAGGCGCGAACGTCCTGCTGACGCTGTTTTTCTCGCTGCTGCTCGCCTTTGCGTGCGACAGCGCGGCGGCCGCGCTGCTGCTGTTGCTGCCGGTATCGGAGCTCGTCAAGAACCTGCTGGACTTCATCCTGCTCCACACGCTCCCCTCAAGGCGGCTGCCGAGGATGAGCACGGAGGAGGGCGTGCCGCCGGAGGGGCGGACCATCTGCGTCATATCCGCCCTGCTCACAGACCCCGACGGTGCGCAGCGCCTTGCGGCAAGGCTCGAGGAGCTGCGGCAGACCTGCCGCGAGAGCGCCGTGTCCTTCGGGCTGCTCGCGGATCTGCCCTCGGCCGCCGAAGCGCTCGCCGAGGGGGACGGCGCGGTGCTCTACGCCGCCCGCGCCGCCGTGGAGCGGCTCAACCGCGAGTACGGCGGCGGCTTCTATCTCTTCACAAGGCCTCGCGTCTTCGACGGGGAGAGCTGGACGGGGCGCGAGCGCAAGCGCGGCGCGATAACGGAGCTCGCCAGGCTCCTGTGCGGCATGGACTCGGAGCTTGAGACGACGGGCGAGCGCGCCGCGCTCTCGGGCACGCGCTACATCCTCACGCTCGACAGCGACACGCGCGTATACCCCGGCGCGATACAGGAGCTCATCGGCGCGATGCTCCACCCGCTCTGCAAGCCCCGCGTGGATGAAAAGCGCGGCGTCGTCACGGCGGGGCACGCCGTCATCCACCCCCGCATGGGCACGGAGCTGTACAGCGCCAATTCCACCGACTTTGCCTTGATCTTCGCGGGCGCCGGCGGCAGCGACCCCTACGGCGGGGTCTGCGGGGAGCTGTATATGGACGCCTTCGACAGCGGCGGCTTTGCAGGCAAGGGCATTATCGACGCGCGCGCCTTTATCCGCTGCGCCGCCTCGCGCTTCCCGGCGGGGCGCGTGCTGTCGCACGACGCGCTCGAGGGCGCCTGTCTGCGCGGCGCCTTCATGGGCGACGTCGAGTTTTCCGACGCCTTTCCCTCCCGGCCGCTGGCCTACTACAAGCGGCTGCACCGCTGGATACGCGGCGACTGGCAGAACGCCCGCTGGGTCTTCTGCCGCGATTTTGCGCCCATAGACCGCTGGCGGCTCTTCGACAGCCTGCGGCGCAGCCTCATCGCGCCCATGACGCTCCTCGCCGTATGCGCGGGCTTCCTTCTGCCCGAAAACGGCCTCGCCGTGGCCGCGTGGGCGGCGCTGCTCTCCCCCCTCGCGGCGGCGGCGCTCGCCCTGCCCGCGCACCGGGACACGGAGCTGAGCGGGGAGGAGCGCGCGTATATCACCGCGGCGGCGCGCGAGAGCTTTTCGTATCTCGCGTAGTTCTCCTCCGCCGCCGACAACTTCCTCCCGCCGGATAATTTTCAGGAGCAGCCGCCCGTCGGCGTCGCGCACCGCACCTCGCCGACGAACATCGGCCTCGCGCTCGCCGCGGCGGTCGCGGCCTTCGATCTGGGCGTCACAGACAGGGAAAGCGCGCTGGGCTATATCCGCCGCGCCCTCTGCTCGCTCGAGCGCCTGCCCCGCCTGCTGGGGCACTGCTACAACTGGTACGACACGCGCACGCTCAGACCCATGCAGCCGCTCTTTATCTCCACCGTTGACAGCGGCAACCTCTACGCCGGACTGCTGACCGCGCGGCAGGCGCTGCGCGGCCTGGGCGAGGACGAGCTCGCCGGGCGCGTGGACGCGCTGATGGAAGGAATGGACTTTTCGCCGCTCTACGACAGAGAGCGCGGCCTTTTCTACATCTGCTTCGACGCGGAAAAGCAGCGCGGCGCGGGCGGCTGGTACGACCTCATGGCGAGCGAGGCGATGCTCACGAGCTATATCGCCGCGGCGAAGGGGGACGTCCCCGTCAGGCACTGGCGCGCTCTCAGCCGCGCCCAGCTCCAGAAGGACGGCTACCGCGGCCTCGCGAGCTGGACGGGCACGATGTTCGAATACCTGATGCCGGAGCTGTTCCTGCCCTTTTACCGGGGCAGCCTGCTGTTCGAAAGCGGCCGCTTCTGCCTGTACGTCCAGAAGCGCCGTGTCTTCGCGGGCAAGCCGTGGGGCGTCTCGGAGAGCGCGTTTTACTCGCTCGACCCCTCGCTGAGCTACCGCTACAAGGCCAGCGGCTGCGCCGCGCTCGCGCTCAAGCGCGGCCAGGACGCGGACATGGTCGTCTCCCCGTACAGCAGCTTTCTCGCGCTGGCCGTCGATGCGCCGGGAGCCGTCAAAAATCTCCGGCGGCTCGAGCGCTTCGGCGCGCGCGGCCGCTTCGGGTTTATCGAGGCGCTGGACTTCACGCCCTCCCGCAGCCGCAGCGGCGAGGGGGAAAAGGTGCGCTGCTATATGGCGCACCACGTGAGCATGAGCGTTATCGCCGCGGCCAACGCCGTGTGCTCCGGCAGCATACAGCGGCGCTTCATGTCCGACTGCGCCATGCGCGCGTTCAGTCCGCTCCTGCAGGAGCGCCTGCCGGATCAGGGGCTCGTCATACGCCGCGACATAACGCAGCCGCCCGAAAAGCCGGAGCGCGGCTCCGGCGCGCTCTGGCGCATACGCGGCGGCGCGGAGGATACCGGGGAGCGCCGCTGCCTGCTCTCCAACGGAGCCTACTCCATCCTCGCGAGCTCCCGCGGGGAGAGCTCCGCCGCGTTCGGGCGCGTGTGCGTCTACGGCGCGCCCGATCTGTCGCGGAGAGGGCCGGCGCTGGAGCTGATCCAAAACGGCCAAAAACGCCCGCTCGCCCCCGGCGGGAGGACGGCGCTCTGGGAGCTGTCGGAGGAGCAGTGCCGCTGGGAATACGACGGAGGCGGGCTGAAGGCCTCCGTCTCGGTCTGCACCGCCGCCGGGGACTGGGGAGAGCTGCGGCGCGTGGAGCTGCGCGCGGAGCTGCCCACCGCGCTGACCCTGCGCCTGAGCTTCAGGCCGATACTGGCGGATTACCGTGATTATGTAAACCATCCGGCCTTCTGGAGGCTGGGCGTCACGGCGGAGCTCGCCGGCGGGGCGCTGCTGCTGCGGAGGCTGCGGCGCGGCGACACGGGCGAGCTGTGGCTCTGTCTGCGCTGCGATCAGCCCGCGCTTTTCTCCGCCGAGGAGGGCGGAGAGGGTCCCTGTCTCGCCGACCCCTTCGTCACCGCCGACACGGCGCTCACCGTCGGCCCGGAGGGCGCGTCCCTGCGCTATGCCCTGTGCCTCGGGGACAGCCGCGCCGCGGCACTCGCGGGGGCGGAGCGGATACTGCTCCGCGGCGAAAGCGGCGGCATGGTCGGCGCGGCGGCGCACCTCGGCATGAGCGCGGCCGAGACGGGCGCGGCAATGGCGCTCCTGCGCCCGCTCGCGCGGCCGCTCTCCGGCGCGGCGAGCCGGAAGGAGCTCTGGCAATACGGCATATCCGGCGATCTGCCGCTCATCTGCTGCGACGGGCAGGCGGTGGAGGCGCTGCCGCTCTTGAAGCGCTTCTGCCTGCTCAAAAGCTGCGGCGCGGACTGCGAGCTCGTCTATCTCAGCGGCGAGCAGGGCGAATATCAGCGCCCGCTCTACCGGCGCTTCACCGAGGCGCTCTCGGCGGTCGGCCTTGAGGCGCTCATCGGCTGCCGCGGCGGGCTGCACCTTGTCCCGATGTCCGCGGCCGGGCTCGTCCGGAGCCGCGCCGCGGTCGTGATAGGCGAAGCTCCGGATGAAAAGAGCCCGCTCCGGCCGCCCGTCCTGAGCGCGCCGCGCGGCGCGGACGCCATCCCCCGGCACAGCCGGAACGGCGCGGCGTTTGAATATTATGTAAACCAGTCCCTGCCGGCGCGCGCGTGGCAGCTCATGCTGGGCAACGGCCGCTTCGGCTGCATCGCGGTTGACTGCGGCATGGCCGGGATGTGGCTGGAAAACGCGCGGGAGCTGCGCATAAGCGAGCCCTTCGACGACATCCGCGCCGTCGGCGGCACGGAGGCGCTCTGGGTCGAGCGCGACGGCGAGCGGCTGAGCCTCTTCGCCGCGAACGACGCCCTGCCCTGCCGCGTCTTGTTCACGCCGGGGCTTGCCCGCTGGGAGAAGGAGCTCTTCGGGCGGCAGGTCGTGACGGAGGTCTTCGTCCCCGCCGGGACGGACGCGAGGGTGCTGCTGATAAAGGGCGCGCAGGGGCTGGAGCTGCGCTGGGCGCTCAATTGCGTGCTCGGCGCGCCGGACGCCTCGTCGCTGCGCTGCCGCTTCGATGGCGGGCTGTTTTGCGCGGAAAATCCCGAGGCCTATCTGCCCGGCGTCGCTCTGCTCGCCGGAACCGGAGGGCCCTGCTCCTGCCGCTGCGACTTCGCCCCCGGCGCGCTGCTGATGAGTATCGCGCCGCAGGAGGAAACGGCGCTGGTCTGCGGCTGCTGCGGCGAGGACGCGCTCCGCGCCCTCCTGCGCCCCAAAAACGCGGCCGCGGCGCGCGACGGGACGCTCTCCGGGCTGCGCGGCCTGCTCGCCCGCTTTTCCTGCGCGACCGGCGACGCGCCGCTCGACAGGTATATGAACGGCTGGGCCGCGTATCAGGTCACGGCCTGCCGTCTCGAGGGGCGCAGCAGTCTGTATCAGAGCGGCGGCGCGTTCGGCTTTCGCGACCAGCTCCAGGACGCGGTGAACCTGCTGCTCCTGACGCGGCGCTACGCGCGCGAGCGCATACTGGACTGCTGCCGCCACCAGTATGCCGAGGGCGACGTGATGCACTGGTGGCACGCCCACCCCGACGGGGACAGGGGCATACGCAGCCGCTGCTCGGACGACCTGCTCTGGCTCGTGTGGGCGCTGTGCGAATATGTGGACGCGACCGGCGACACTGCGCTGTGCGATATCGAGACGCGCTATCTCGCCTCGCCCGTCCTGTCGGAGAGCGAGCGCGACCGCTACGAGACGCCGGAGAGCACACAGAAGACGGCCTCCGTGCTGCTCCACGCGCGCGCCGCGCTCGACCTCTGCGCCGCGAGGGGCTTCGGCCCGCACGGTCTGCCGTGGTTCGGCAGCGGCGACTGGAACGACGGGCTGGACGCGGTGGACGGGGAGAGCGTATGGCTCGGCTGGTTTTTGTCCCATTGCGCCGCGCGCATGGCGAAGCTTCTCGAGCGCCTTTCGCTCCCCGGCGCGGAGCGCTACTCGGCGCTCGCCGCGTCCGTCGGCGCGGCGGCCGACGGCGCGTGGAACGGACGCTGGTATCGCCGGGGCTATCTCGCGGACGGGACGCCGCTCGGCGGCGACGGGCGGATAGACTCGCTCGCCCAGAGCTGGGCCGTCATCAGCGGCGCGGCGGACGCGGAGAGAGCCGGCCGCGCGATGGACGCCGCAAAGCGCGCGCTCATCGACCGGAGGCAGTCCCTTGTGCGCCTCTTCTCCCCGCCCTTCGGGGGGGAAGACCCGTATCCTGGCTATATAGCTGGCTATGGGGAGGGCTTTCGTGAAAACGGCGGGCAGTACACGCACGGCGCAATCTGGCTGGCGCTGGCCTTTCTGAAGCTCGTCCGCGCGGACGACGCCTGGGAGACTCTCGGCCTCCTGCTGCCCGAGAACCACGACCTGCGCCGCTATAAGGGCGAGCCCTTCGTCCTCCCGGCGGACGTTTACTCCGCACCGGGGCACGAGGGAGAGGCTGGCTGGACCTGGTACACCGGCTCCGCCGGCTGGTATTTTCGGGTCGTGACGGAGAGCATGCTGGGTCTGAAGCTCGAAAACGGCGCGCTCAGAATTGCGCCCGCGCTCCCGGCCGCTATCCCCTCCTACAGCGCCGTCTGGACGGACGCGCGCGGCGTCCGGCACGAGATAAGCGCCGACGGGAAAAGCATCCGCGCCGACGGCGAAAAATATGACGGGAAACCGATAGGCGCGGCCAAATAGGGCTACCAATTTTCTCCCGGACATGTTATAATGGCTTATTAAAAAAGTCCGGGTCACCGGGCGGAATTTTTGCCCGGGCAAGCTTTAAGGGACGGAATTTTTTCACGGAGGTAGACCATGGAGATCACAAGGACGGAGATAATGCCCGGCGTATGGCTGAACCATCTGCGCTCCGACAAGTTCAAGACCGCTTGCATGAGCCTGTCCCTGCTGACGCAGCTGCAGCGGGACACCGCCTCCATGAACGCGCTCATCCCCTATGTGCTGCGCCGCGGCAGCACCCGCTACGCCGACATGGAGGCCATAGCCGCGAGGCTGGACGAGCTTTACGGCGCGGCGGTCGAGCCGGTCGTGCGGCGCATAGGCGAGATACAGTGCACCGGCTTTTACGTGAGCGTTCCCGAGGGGGAATTTCTCCCCGGCGGGGAGGACGTCCTGCGCGAGGCCGCCGCCCTGCTCGGCGAGCTGCTGCTCTCCCCCGCGACGCGCGGCGGGCTGTTCCTGCCGCAGTATGTGGACAGCGAGCGCGACAAGATGCTCGACGCCATCCGCAGCCGCGTCAACGACAAGCGGGTCTATTCCCTCATCCGCTGCGTCGAGGAGATGTGCTGCTGCGAGGACTTCGCCACCGGCCGCTTCGGCGGCGAGAGCGAGTGCGAGGCCATCCACTACCAGAGGCTCACCAAGCACTACCGCAGTCTCCTGCAGGAGAGCCCCATAGAGATATTCTACTGCGGCCGCGCCGCGAACGGGCAGCTCGTCTCCGTATTGACGGACGCGCTCTCCGCCCTCCCGCGCGGCGAGATAAACTGTGACATCGGCACGGAGATCCGCATGAACTCCCTTGAGGAGAAGCCCCGCTTCATCGAAGAGGAGCTGGACGTCGCGCAGGGCAAGCTCGTCATCGGCTTTCGCCTGGGCGATTGCATGGAGGAGCCGAACATCGCGGCGCTGTATGTGTTCAACAGCGTGTACGGCGGCGGCAGCACCTCCAAGCTCTTCATGAACGTGCGCGAGCGGCTCTCCCTCTGCTACTACGCGAGCTCCATGATAGATATCCACAAGGGTCTGATGCTCGTGTCCTCCGGCATAGAGTTCGACAAGCTCGACGCCGCCCGGGACGAGATCTTCGCCCAGCTCGAGGCCGTCAGGCGCGGCGAGATCAGCGACGGCGAGCTCGACGCCGCGAAGGCCTGCGTCGCCTCCGACCTGCGCTCCACGATGGACAGTCAGGGCGAGCTCGAGGGCTTTTATCTCGCGCAGGCGCTCGACGGGACAGATTGCAGCCCGCTCGAGCTCGCGGAGCTCGCGGAGGGCGTCACGAAAGACGACGTGGCCGCGATCGCACGGAGCGTGGAATGCGACCTTGTATATTTTTTAAAGGGCAGCGGCGAGACCG
The DNA here is from genome assembly GCA_034933465.1 of Oscillospiraceae bacterium. Taxonomy (GTDB): domain Bacteria; phylum Bacillota; class Clostridia; order Oscillospirales; family Oscillospiraceae; genus Limivicinus. The sequence goes on from JAYFNM010000057.1 coordinate 65,620, forward strand.
GCGGGGAGGATGAGTATGCAGAAGAATAATTATCCGAATATCGGCGAGACGCTGTACTCCGCCACGCTCCCGAACGGCCTGCGCCTGAGGGTGATACCGAAGAAGGGCTTCTCCACGCGCTACGCCGTGTTCGGCACGAACTACGGCGGCGCGCACCGCCGCTTCGAGGCGGACGGCCGCGTCATCGACACGCCCGCGGGCGTCGCGCACTTTCTCGAGCACAAGATGTTCGACCTGCCAAACGGCGACAGCGCCATGAACATCCTCAGCTCGAACGGGGCAGACCCCAACGCCTTCACCTCCAGCGGCATCACCTGCTACTATTTCCAGTGCACGGAGAGCTTCGAGGAAAACCTCCGAATGCTGCTGCATTTCGTGTCCACGCCGTATTTCACGCCGGAGACCGTGCAGAAGGAGCAGGGCATAATCGCGCAGGAGATACGCATGGGCGACGACAGCCCCGATCTCGCCATATACTACAACCTGCTGGAAATGCTCTATGAGCGCCACCCGATACGCGACAAGGTCGCCGGCACGGTGGAGAGCATCGCGCAGATAACCGACAAAACGCTCTACGACTGCCACAGGGTCTTCTATTCCCCGGGCAATATGGTGCTCTGCATCGAGGGCGACGTGGACGCCGCGCGCATCCGCGCCATCGCGGAGGAGGAGCTGCCCAAGGAGGGCGGCGCCGTGCCGCGCGCGGACTTCGGCCCCGCGGAGGGTCTGCTCCCGTCGCGGCGCCTGCGCCGGGAGGCCATGTCCGTCTCCGCGCCGCAGTTTCTTATCGGCGCGAAGCTCGCCGTCGCCCCCGCCGGGGCGCAGGCGCTGAGGCAGCATCTGGTGTCCCAGCTCTCGCTGCGGCTGCTGGTCGGCTCGTCCTCGCCGTTTTACACGAGGCTCTATTCCGAGGGTCTGCTCAACCGCGACTTCGACTATGAGGCGGATTTCTCCGCCGGGACAGGCACAGTCATCATCGGCGGAGAGAGCGCGGAGCCGGAAAAGGTCTTCGCCGCGCTCGGCGACGAGATAGCGCGCGTCAACGCCGAGGGGCTCGACCCCGACCGCTTCGAGCGGGCAAAGCGCGCCTCCCTCGGCGCGCGGCTCAGGGGGCTGGAGGATTTTGAAAACGTCTGCGTCTCCATGGCCATGGGCGTTTTCGACGGCTACTGCGCCCTTGACGCGCCCGAGGCGCTCCAAAGCGTAGACAGAGCCGAGTGCGAGGCCTTCATCCGCGAATGTCTCGCGCCGGAGCGGCTCGCCGTATCAATAATCGAACCTAAGAAGGTATGACCATGCTTCAAACTTTAGTGCAGACCATCCAGCGCGACTCGTCCATCAGCTTTCCGATGTTCGGGGACTTCTCCATCGATCCCCCCTCGTACTTCACGGTCTTCGGGAAAAATATCTATTTCTACGGGGTCATAATCGCCCTCGGCTTTATCCTCGGCATCCTGTACTGCTCGAAGAACAGCCGCCGCTTCGGCATAAGGGAGGATGATTTCTACGATCTCATGCTCTGGCTCATCCCCTTCTCCATCGTCGGGGCGCGGCTGTACTACGTGCTGTTCAAGCTGGAGGACTATATCGGCGACCCGCTGGCGGTCTTCGCCGTCCGGGAGGGCGGGCTCGCCATATACGGCGGCATCATCGCGGGCGTCATCGTTATCGCGCTGGTCTGCCGCCGCAAGAAGATACCCTTCGCCGCCATGCTCGACCTCGTCATCTTCGGGCTGCTCATCGGGCAGGCGGTGGGGCGCTGGGGCAATTTCATCAACCGCGAGGCCTTCGGCGCGGAGACGACGGTCTTCTGCCGCATGGGGCTCACCTCGCCCGACGGCACCATCTACGTCCACCCCACCTTTCTGTATGAGAGCCTTTGGAACCTCGTCTGCCTCGCCTTTCTCATCGTCTGGACCCGCCGCGGCGGCCGCCGCTACGACGGGCAGGCCGCGCTGATCTATTTCCTGTGGTACGGCATAGGCCGGGCATGGATAGAGGGGCTGAGGACGGACAGCCTGTACATCGGCAGCAGCAGCATACGCGTATCACAGGCGCTGTCAATGGCGCTTGCTTTGATATCGCTCGTTGTCCTCATCGTTCAAAGCAGAAGACCGCAGCCCCCGGAGGCGCTCTACGTCAACCGGGTCGCGGAGGACGGCGAGCCGGAACATACACAACAGAAGCCTTGACCGAAAAATGGAGGTAAAACACAATGGCAGATTACAAGGACATCATCACCGGCACCCTCAGCAGCCTGGTGGGCAAGGTAAAGGAAGTCGCCGAGAGCGGCAGCGTGCGCAACATCTATGAGCAGGGCAGCAACCGCGCAAAGGCCTACGGCCGCATCGCGAAGCTCACCCTCGAGATGAACGGCGACAACGAGGAGCTCAGGCGCGTCTACACCGAGATAGGCAAGCTCTACTACGAGCAGGCCAAGGACGCCCCCGAGGGCTTTTTCGCCCCCCTGTTCACCCAGGCAGAGCAGATCACCGCGCAGATCCTCGCGCGCGAGGACGAGATAAACACCCTCAAGGCCAGCTTCGACGGCTCGGCCGAGGACGCCGACATCGAGGTAGAGGTCAGCGAGTTTGACGACGTGGTGGACGCGACGCAGGACGACGGCGCCGACGCGAAGAGCGCCGACAAGCCCGACGACGCGAAGGGCGAATAAAACATCCCCTAAAAAACACGGCCCGGAGCGCTCCGGGCCGTGTTTTGAATCGTTGGCAAAGTCATGCCGACTTTGCCAACGAAGAGGTTGCGCTCCGTTTTGCGCCTCAACGCCCGCCTTTGGCGGATGTTTCGACACAAACTCCGCGAGAAGTGTTTTCCGCGACGTACACGCCGCCGCTGAAAACTTTTTAAAACTATTTTTCTCCTGCGGGAGAAAAACTCTGCGAGGCTTTGTCTACAGGCGCAAACATGTTGCGAAAAAAGGGAATCCGGCTTATACTGTATGTGTAAAAAATTCACCCGGCACAGTGAGGAAACGGATATGCTGTCTGTCATAATACCGGCGTTTAACGAAGAGAAGATGGTGCCCGCCGCCGCGGAGGTCATAACCGGCGTTCTCGACGAGGCGGAAATAGACCACGAGCTGCTGTTTATCGACGACGGCTCGAAGGACAAGACCTGGGAGGCCATAACGCGCGCCGCCGGGAAGGACGCGCGCATAAGGGGCGTCCATTTCAGCCGCAACTTCGGCAAGGAGGCCGCGATGTTCGCCGGCCTCGAGCGCGCCGGGGGCGGCTGCTGCGCCGTGCTCGACTGCGACTTGCAGCATCCGCCGGAGAAGCTGGTGGAGATGTACCGGCTCTGGGAGCAGGGCTACGAGGTCGTGGAGGGCGTCAAGGAGGACAGGGGCGATGAGTCCGGCTTCCACAAATTTGCCGCCGGCAGCTTTTACAGCCTCATCAGCCGCTCGACCGGGATGGACATGTCCGCCTCGTCCGACTTCAAGCTGCTCGACCGCAAGGTCGTGGATACGCTCAACCAAATGCCCGAGCGCAACGTCTTCTTCCGCGCGCTGTCCTTCTGGGTCGGCTTCAGGCGCGCCGAGGTGAGCTATAAGGTGCGCGAGAGGGCGGCCGGCGAGAGCAAATGGTCCACGGGCTCGCTTATAAAATACGCCGTGACCAATATCGGCTCCTTCTCCTCCGCGCCGCTGCACATCATAACCATACTCGGCTTTATCACGCTCGCGGTGTCCCTCGTCTTCGGCGTCACGTCGCTGGTGCAGAAGCTGACCGGGCAGGCGCTCGGCGGCTTTACGACAGTCATACTGCTGCTGCTGTTTTTCAGCAGCATGATAATGATAAGCCTCGGCATCATCGGCTACTATATCGCCCGCATGTACGATGAGATCAAGGGTCGCCCGCGCTATATCGTGTCCGAGACCTGCGGAGGAGACAAATGAACGAAAAACCGACTTTTTTTGAACGTCTCAAGGGCTTTTGCGCCCGATTCTTCGACGTCACCTTCTGGAAATTCATCCTTGTCGGCGTGGTCAACACCCTCTTCGGCACGGGCGTGATGTTCCTGCTGTATAATGTCGCCTTCAAAAGCTATCACAGCTCCGACTGGGCATACTGGGTCTCGAGCGCGGCGAACTACGTACTCGGCAGCATCCTGAGCTATTTTCTCAACAAGACCTTCACCTTTCAGAGCAAGCACGACACCGGCAAGACCATATGGCGCTTCGTCGTGAACATCTCGCTGTGCTATCTCGTCGCCTACGGCGTGGCGAAGCCCCTCGTGCGCGAGCTCTTCTCCGGCGCGTCCGCGACAACCCAGGGCAATGCGGCCATGCTCGCCGGGATGTGCTTTTTCGTGGGGCTCAACTATATCGGGCAGCGCTTTTTCGTCTTCAAGGGCGCCCAGTCCGAGGCGGAGCAGACGCACGCCGACGGCGAGGGCAAATAAGCCCGAGGCGCGCGCGCCTTTTAAAAAAACTGTCATCCCCCGGCCTTGCAGCCTCGGGATGACAGTTTTTTTGCGATAATTTCGTTTATTTGCTCAACCTGTACGCGAAGACGATGGTCAGCATCGACAGCGCCACCGCCGTGCCGATGAGCGCCGCCTCAAAGCTGAACGGCAGGAGCTTTCGCAGCAGGAACACCGCCGCCAGCGCCCCGATATCCACGACGCTCCTTATCGCGTTCGCCGCGAGCATCGCCCCGGAGCTGTTCTTCGCGATGCACTTTTTGCTGACAAAGGCGTTCAAAAGCGCCGCCGCCGCACCCCAGACGAGACCCGCCAGCGCGCCCCAGAGATAGTTCATTATTATGACCGTTCCTTTCATTTCACGTGAGGGCACAAAGGGTCAAAAAAGAAATGGCCGCCTTGTGCGGGATTACGCGCCCGAGTCTTCGGGCGTTTTCCTGATTCTACCACAGCCGCGCCTGTTTGCCAACCGCTTTTTGCCCCTCCGCGCTCCGAAACGGAAAAAGCCTGCCGCGCTCCGCGGCAGGCCTGTTTTTTATCCGCTCAGCCCAAAACTATCGTGCCGTCGGAGGGCGCGGGCGGCTGTGTCGGCGTCTCCGTCGGCACGACGATTATCGCGGGGCCGGTGGGAGTCGGCGTCTCGGGGGGAGCCGTTATGACGGTCTCAGGAGACACGGTGGGCTGCGGGGTCTGATAGTAGTACCAGTCGCCCTGCAGGGTGGTGGTCGCGGCGAAGGAGTTGCCGCTGATATAGACTATGTCCACATTGCCGTAGCCGACCTGTGTGCCGTAGGGGTTGATATAGTCGTTGACCATTTGCAGCCACTCGTTGATGTCGAGCACGGCATAGCTGTAGCCGCTGACCATGGTGGCGGTATTCGGGGCGGTGTAGAAGTTGATGTCCTCGCTCTTGCACTGTATCGCCTGTCTGAGGAAGAAGGCGATGTTGGCCGAGGAGAGGTTGGTGTCCAGCCCGCCGGCGAGGATGTTGACGACCTTGGAGATGTTGGGGATATTGCCGAGCGTGATGAACTGATCCGCGCAGGCCTTCAGGAAATTGTGCTGCATCTCGATGCGCCCGAGGTCGCCGTTGGCATAGCCGCTGCGGAAGCGGACGACGCCCATGGCCTGGTTGCCGTCGAGCAGCTGGTATCCCGGGGAGAGGTGGATGAACAGGTTCTGATCCGCGTCCTCATAGTCCATCGCCTGCGGCACGTCGAAATAAACGCCGCCAAGCGCGTCTACGGTGTCCATGAACACCTTGAGGTCGATGACCGCGTAGCAGTCCACGTCGAAGCCGGTGAGCCGCTTTATATGGTTTCTCAGCGCGTCGATGCCGTTGCCGCCGCTGTTTTTGGAGCCCCAGTAGACAGAGTTTATCTTTCTGACGTCCCAGTTCACGTTTATGAGCGTATCGCGCGGAATGCTGACGAAGTCCATCTTGTGCTGCACCGTGTCTATCTTGCCGACCATGATGGTGTCTGTGTTGCCGTTGCCCTGGTCATTGCCGACCAGCAGGATGGTATACACGCCGTCGGCTCTCTCCGTGTCGAAGGGCAGGCCGTTGTCCGCCTCCGCGGTCGCGCCGGCAGAGGCGGCGGGCGTGGCCGTCGGTATCTTCGAATCCACGTCGGGCGCCTTTTCCCACAGCATATACACGCTGAATAGCCCTATGAGCGTCAGGGCGAACACGCCGAGCACCGTACACATTATTCTCAAAAAAAGCTTGTTCTTTTTATTATGCATTATTTTCCCTCTCTGCTGCTTCTGTGGGTCCGGACGACCCGTGTTATTGCATTATAGTATAAAGACGGGAATAATCAATATATGTTTTCCCAATTTTACCTTAATTTTTCTGAATTTCCAGACAATTATAACCCCCGCCGGCAAAAAATATAAGACGGCGGCTATGACGGCGGCGGATTTTTTGTGGAAATTGTCCGGGATTCGGCTTCTCTGACGGCGGAAACTGGTACAACAGTCCAAAAGTGTCGAAAACCGGCGCGCCGCTCTTGACTTCATCGCCAAAAAGTGTTAAAGTCTTTCCATCACCTGAAAGGGGAAAGAAAATGGCTTCTGTACGTTTCGCGGCCGCATATTATTACTATTACTTTTTTAGGAAAAGTGATAGGAGTTTGTGCTGCGCTTAACGTGAAACTGTTTTTCACCGGTTTTCATAGCTGCACGGACTTCGCTCCGTGCAGCTTTTTTGTTTCCCTTGCGGGGAACGAGAGGTGGAAAAAAATTTGGAGGAATAAAAATGAAAAAGCTTCTTGCCATCGTCTGCGTTTTCGCGCTTGTTTTCGCGCTTGCCGCCTGCGGCCAGACCGCCGCCGTCACCGCCAGCGAGGCTCCTGCGGCCGCGACCGAAGCCCCCGCCGGGGCGAGCTACGTCGTCGGCATCTGCCAGCTCGTGCAGCACCCCGCGCTCGACGCGGCCACCGAGGGCTTTAAAGCCGCTCTGACCGACAAGCTCGGCGACAGTGTCAGCTTCAGCGAGCAGAACGCCTCCGGCGATTCCGCCACCTGCGCCGTCATTTGCAGCCAGTTCGTCAGCGACGAGGTCGATCTGATCATGGCCAACGCCACCCCGGCGCTGCAGGCCGCCGCCTCCGCCACGAACGAGATACCCATCCTCGGCACCTCCGTCACCGATTACGGCACCGCGCTCGGCATCAGCGACTGGACCGGCGCCTCCGGCGCCAACATCTCCGGCACCTCCGACCTCGCCCCGCTCGACGGGCAGGCAGATATGCTCAAGGAGCTCTTCCCCGACGCGAAGACGGTCGGCCTGCTCTACTGCTCCGGCGAGCCCAACTCCAAGTTTCAGGCCGACAGCATCCGCAAGCTGCTTGAGGACATGGGCTACACCGTGACCGACTTCACCTTTGCCGACAGCAACGACGTCTCCTCCGTGACCGCCACCGCCTGCGGCGAGAGCGACGTGCTCTACATCCCGACCGACAACACCGCCGCCTCCTGCGCCGAGGCCATAAACAACGTGGCGCTCAACGCCGGCGTCCCCATAGTCTGCGGCGAAGAGGGGCTCTGCTCGGGCTGCGGCGTGGCCACGCTCTCCATCTCCTACTACGACCTCGGCTACGCGACCGGCGAGATGGCCTTTGAGATCCTCGTCAACGGCGCGGACGTCTCCGCCATGCAGGTGCAGTTTGCGCCCAAGTTCACCAGGGAATACAACGCCGCCAACTGCGAGGCGCTGAAGATCACCGTCCCCTCCGACTACGTCGCCATAGCCGCCGACTGAGCCTGAACGACTTGAGGTCTGCCGCATTACGCGGCAGACCTCGCAGGCAGTCAAAAAACTATACTTCCAAGCCAATGGCGATTGAGCAGCGGGAGAGCGCGAGAGGGCAAGGCCCGTCTCGCGATACAATAAACCGCCAGCAAAGGCTTGATTTATCAAGTCTTTGCCGAGCGAAGCGAGTTTTTTCGTGATATCACGCTTTCACGAAAAAAGTGGCGGATAAAGCCTGTCAAGGAAGTCGGCGACGACTTCTTTGACAGGCTGTGAGGTCTGCCGCGGAACGCGGCAGTCCTCGCGGCAATACAGATAGAACAAGGAGAAAGCTACCGTGAGCATAGCTGCATATTTTTCTTCCCTCAGCATATTGAAGCTTGTCAAAAACATGCCCGGCGGAATCGCGCAGGGGCTTATATGGGGGCTCATGGCTCTCGGCGTGTATATCACCTTCCGGCTGCTGGACGTGGCCGACCTGACTGTGGACGGCTCCTTCACGACGGGGGGCGCGGTCACGGTCATGCTCGTGATGGGCGGCTGCCCCGCGTGGCTCGCGCTGTTGGCGGCCGTCGCGGCGGGCATACTGGCGGGACTGTGCACCGGGCTTCTGCACACGAAGCTCGGCATCCCGGCCATTCTGGCGGGAATACTCACCCAGTTCTCGCTCTATTCGATAAATCTGCGAATAATGGGCATGGCGGCAAACAAGGCCGTGAGCGTCGATAAATACGAGCTCGTGCTCTCCTCGCGCAACATCCCCGCCTCCATCCTCACCGGGCTTGCCATCGCCGCGGTGCTGGTCGCCGTGTTCTACTGGTATTTCGGCACCGAGCAGGGCTCCGCCCTGCGCGCCACCGGCAGCAACCCCGCCATGAGCAGCGCGCTCGGCATCAACATCAACTCCATGAAGGTGCTGGGGCTCGCTCTCTCAAACGGCGTCGTCGCCCTCTCTGGCGGGCTCATGGCGCAGTATCAGGGCTTCGCCGACATCAACATGGGGCGCGGCGCGATCGTCATCGGCCTCGCCGCGGTCATCATCGGCGAGGTGCTCGGCCGCGCGCTGCTCGGCAGGCATCTGAACTTCTTCGGCACGCTCTCGTTCACGGTCATCGGCGGCGCGCTGTACTACCTTGTGGTCGTGATCGTCCTGTGGCTCAAGCTCAATTCCAACGACCTCAAGCTCTTCACCGCGGTGATAGTCGCGCTGTTCCTCGCGGTTCCGTATCTGCGCGCGCAGTCGAAAAGCTCCTTCGGGCGGCTGAAAAAGAAAGGGGCTGAGCGCAATGCTTGACGTCAACCATATCAGCAAGACCTTCAACCGCGGCACCATCAACGAGAAGCTCGCTCTGAGCGATCTCGACCTGCATCTGGACGCGGGCGACTTCGTCACCGTCATCGGCGGCAACGGAGCCGGAAAATCCACCCTGCTCAACGCCGTCGCGGGCGTGTGGCCTGTGGACGAGGGCAGCATCGTCCTCGACGGCTGCGACATCACCGCGCTGCCGGAGTACCGCCGCGCGGGGCTTATCGGCCGCGTGTTCCAGGATCCGATGCTCGGCACCGCGCCCAACATGCAGCTTGAGGAGAACATGGCGCTGGCGCTGCGGCGCGGCGAGAAGCGCGGGCTGCGCTGGGGCGTGACCGCGGCGGAGCGCGAGGAGTACCGCGAAAAGCTCAAGACGCTCTCGCTCGGCCTTGAGGACAGGATGACCGCGAAGGTCGGCCTTCTCTCGGGCGGGCAGCGGCAGGCGCTGACGCTGCTCATGGCCTCCCTCAAGAGGCCGAAGCTGCTGCTGCTCGACGAGCACACCGCGGCGCTCGACCCCGCGACGGCCGCCAAGGTGCTGGAGCTGTCCGAAAGCATAATCAGCGAAAACGGGCTCACCGCCATGATGATAACCCACAACATGAAGGACGCCATCCGCCACGGCAACCGCCTCATCATGATGAACGAGGGCGAGATAATTCTCGATATCTCCGGCGAGGAGAAGCAGCACCTCACCAAGCAGGAGCTGATGGAGAAGTTCGCCCAGCTCTCCGGCGTACAGGTCGAGAGCGACCAGGTGCTGCTGACGAAGTAGGCTCAGCCCGCCCGCGGACGATGGCCAAACCGCCGCCCGTGGCAGGGCTGTCGTCCTGAGCAACGCGATGGGGCTGTTACGTGTGAAACACGACGACGGGAAAAGATCCTTCGCTCCGCTCAGGATGACAGGGGCGGTTACGCCCGGGATGACAGGGCTTTGTCTTGCGGCAAAGCCTCTGTGTGAACGCGGTCGGCCACATGGGTGCGCCCGCCGCCGAGGTAAAAAACCTGTCATTCTGAGGCCGAAGGCCGAAGAATCTTTCCGTATACCGTATGGCGGGTCGCCGGGAAAGATCCTTCGCTCCGCTCAGGATGACAGGGACGGTTATGCTCAGGATGACAGGGGCGGTTTCGCTCGGGATGACGATTCTTTTGCCGTCGCGCCGCGTCTGCGCCGTATGGGGGCCGCGCCAAGGCAGACAAAACGCTCTTACCTCCGTGCCGGGCACGGGAGGTAGGAGCGTTTTGTCTGTTCAGCGGGCTCATGCCCGTCTGTGTTTAATCCTGCTTCTCGCCGCCGCTCTCGGGCGGCGCGGCGGGGTCTTCCGCGGATACGGGGTCTGCCGTCTCCTGCGAGGCGATATCTGGCTGCTCCGCGGCATCGTCGGACGGCTGTCCGGCGGTCTCGGACTGCTCCGCGGCGGCGGCCTTTTTCTTTTTCCTGCTCTTGTTCCAGATGAGCAGCGCCGCTATCACAAGGATCGCCGCGGCTCCCGCGCCTATGGCCCAGGCCGCCGTCGTCTCCTCGGTCTCCGCCGCGCAGAACACGAGAGTGTCCGCGTTATTCTCGAAGGTCAGGTAGCTTCCGTTCGTCCCGGTGCCTATGCGGCTCCACTGGTCGTCCTTGAGCACGAACAGCTCAATGCGGCCGCCCTTCTGCGTGACCTCGGGCGGGAGGAAGCGGACGGTGTAGGTCTCTCCGGCATCATCCGGGCTGTTGAGGCGCATCACCCATTTTTCGAGCACATTGCCGTTTTCAACAGTGGGACCCTCGCCGTTATAGCTGTTGAGGGAGACGCTCGCGGTGTCCTCGAAGTCCCCTTCAAGGAGGAGGATGGACATCGGCGAGTCGGCGCGCTGGTTCTTGGCGGCTATCGTCGGCTGCTTGGGCGTATACACCGCCTCTATGGTGTCGCTGAAATACAGTCTGCTGTAGTCGTAATCGGGCCATTCGCCGCTGTAGCCCTCCTTCTGAGGTACCTCGGGGATGGAGGAGGGGTCTATCGTGCCGCCGTAGGTGAACTCCACCTCCGCGACGGTATTCCCGTCGGCCACAAAGCTCAGCCTGAGCTTTTTGAACTGATCGGGCAGATCCTCTCTCTTGAGGAACTGCTCATAGCTTGAGGCCTCGGCTCTGCCGGCATAGCTTATGCCGTCCACCGCGCCGAGCGTCTCCTGGACGAAGCTGTTGTTCGTGATGCTGTCCTCGACGGAGACGTCCACCCAGCCCGCTATCGCCCCGCAGAACGGCACCGTCATATCCTTTATGCCCACAAGGCTGCCGCAGCTGTCTATCGTCGTGCCGTAGCCCGCGATGCCGCCGACATACTGTGTGCCGTCGATGTTGCACATCGCGTAGCAGCTGCGCACGGGGGTGCCGGTATAGCCGACGATGCCGCCGACATAGCTGCCCTCGGTGCTGCTCACGCTGCCGTAGCCCTCGCAGCGCAGTATCGTGCCGAGCTCCACCAGCCCCGTGACGCCGCCCGCGTCGTCCTTCTTGGCGACGACCGAGCCGCGGTTGACGTTGTCCACGTTGACGCACTTGCTCTCATAGGTATTGGAGATTATGCTGGTCTTCTTGCTCAGCGCCGAGGCCAGCGCTCCGTCAAGGTCGAATTCGTATTCTATGCCCATCGCGCCGGCTATGCCGCCCGCGTTCTTGTCGGAATCCACCTGCCCGTAGTTCACGCAGGAGGCCACCTTGCCGTCCAGATCGTCCTCCTTGAGAGTGTCTGAGACGTCCTCGATTATGTCCAGGTCGATGCCCGACATGGCGTTGGCCATGAGCATGATGACCCGCGCGAGCTGGTCGTTGACCGCGACCATATCCTCCGCGAGCGCGCCGGAGGAGGCGCCTATTATGCTCGCCATCTGGTTCATCCCGCCCGCCATCTGGTTGAGGTTGTTCTGGAGATCGTCCGATATCGTGATATCGCCGGAATTTCCGCCGCTATCGCCGCCGCTGATATCGCCGCCGGCCTCTCCCCGGTCGCCCGTCCCGCTCTCCGACATGGTAGAGGCATAGGCCGCGGCCTCCGGCTCGCTCTGAACGGGCGCGCTCTCGGAATACGCGGAGGCTGACTCCGCGCTGTTCAGGCTCTGCTGCGCGGCGGTGGCGTTCGAATCGACATCTACGAGGGTGGACTGCATCTGGTCGGACATGTCGGCGACATTGCTCATCGCCTGCACTACGAGGTTATGCAGCAGTGCCAGCTCGCTGGAGAGGCTCACGGAGTTTTTGAGCAGCAGGAACGGCTCCATCTGCCCGACTATGCCGCCCACGTCCTTGCGGCCATATATCTCGCCGAAATTGCTGCAGCTGCTTATATAGCCGGACTGTCTGCCGGCGATGCCGCCGACGTTATAGCCGTAGTGCTGATAGCCGATAGTGCCTCTGTTCTCGCAGTTCATCACCTTGCCGGTGTTGAAGCCGACGATGCCGCCGGAATCGGAGACGACGTCCGTGTCCTCGGCGTTCGTCAGGTCGAGGGTCGTGATATCCGAAAGGCTGAGCTCGTTGAGGTCTATCCCGCCCTCGGTAATGCTCGTGTTCACGAGCGCGGTGCTGCTGCAGGTGCTTATCATGCCGGTGCTGCTGCCGGCGACGCCGCCGGTAAAGCGCTTGCCGTCGATCTTGCCCTCGACGGTACAGGCCCTGATAGCGCCGCAGTTCTCTCCCGCGATACCGCCTACATAGTTCATGCCGGACACGGTCCCGTTGAAGCTGCATTTTACTATGGTGCCGCAGTTCGTGCCGGCGATGCCGCCCACCTGGCACTGGGTGCTCTCTGGCGTCACCGTGCCGGTCACGTTCAGGTTCTTGACCGTGCCCTCCGCCCGGATGTACCTGAACAGACCCTGATGCGAGCCGTTCGTGGCGGTTATCATGTTGCTGATGGTGAAGCCGCCGCCCTCAAAGGTGCCGCTGAAGGTGGGTATCGGGTAAAACTCGACGCCGGTCAGGTCGATGTCGTTATCCAGCACGACGGTCAGCCCCTCGGAATACCCGTCGAGCGTGCAGCTCTGTGCGAACGCGCTCAGCTCCTCGGCGGTGCTGATATGGATGGTCTCCCCCTCGGCCGTGGCCGCGGGGATGGCGATGCTGCACAAAAGGGCAAGCAGCACCGCGATTGAAACAGCTTTTTTGATCTTCATTCGGTTTTTTCTCCTTCCTCGTCCGTCGCCTGGAGCAGAGGCTCAGGCAGCTCCTCAACACTTCCGATTTCAATCACCGCGTTGATCGTCCCGCGGAAAATACCGGAAACCTCCGCGTCTATAAGTCCGTCAAGGTTCCCGCGCACCCGGCCGTTTATGCGCAGCAGGCCGGTCTTCTGCGTGGGGGTGTTGTTCCTGGTGATAGTAAAGGACGTCTTCCTGATTATTATATCGCCCATCAGCAGTATCTGCGGCAGCACACACATGACGAGGAATATCGAGATGAGGGTGCCGGCGCCGAGATACACGCCGATCGTGGATATGGTCTCGTTGGAGGTCATGATGCCTATCACGACGCCGGCGGAGGCGAGCATCGTCCCCGAGGTGATGATAGTCGGGAAGGCCATGTTCAGCGTCTCTATCATGGCGTCCTTAAGGGCCATCAGTTCTTTATATTCCATGTACCGGCCGGAAATGACTATGGCATAGTCTATGTTCGCGCCCATCTGTATGGCGCTGATGATAAGATAGGTGAGGAAGAAGAGGTTGCCGCCCTTGATAAAGGGCACGGAGAAGTTTATCCAGATACTGCCCTGGATGATGATGATCAGCAGCAGCGGCAGACCCACGGATTTAAACGAGAATATCAGCACGGCGATGACGAAGAGGATCGTCAGCACGCTGATGAGCATGTTGTCGTTCTCGAAGGAGTCCTTCAGGTCGCTGCAGCTCGTCGTATCGCCGACGACATAGTAGCTGCTGTAATACCTGGCCACGACGCCGTGGATAATGTCCAGATACTCGAAGCTGTCCTCGTCCTCGGTCGGCAGATCCAGCTCCACTACTATGCGGCTCCAGTTCTCGCTTTGCAGCTGCAGCTTCGCGTCGTCCAGCTGCTTTTGCAGATCGTCGAGCTTCTCCTCGGTCTCCTCCGGCAGATTGAGCGCCACGTCGCCGCGCCTCGCGCAGAGGTACTCGAAAACATCTATCAGCGGCACGCTGTAGTTTTCAAGGTTGGTCACAACCTGCCCGTAATCGCTCTGGTTGATGGCATAGCCGGTGTAGAGCACCTTTGCCACCTCGTAATCGACGTCCGCTATCTCGGAAAACTGGCGCGGCGTGATGGAGGTGGTCAGGGTGTACCCGTCCGTCACCTCGACGTTGGCAAGGCCGGTCACGCTCTCCACGCGGCTGAGCTCCTCTATGTCGGAGATGAGCGCCGTCTCCTTCGAGTAGTCCCCGGAGGGGACGATGACGGCCATCTCGTTGCTCTTGCCGAAGAGCGTCTTTATCTTGGCCGCGGCTATCTGCGACTCGTTCTGCCGGTATGAGGAGACCGAGTACTGGGAGTAGACGTAGTTCACCCGCTGGGAGCAGTAGCAAGCGGCAATGGCGACGATTATGAAGATCACCGGCATCACGAAGCGCGTCGCGTAGACCGCCTTGCCGAGGAAGTTTATCTTCGGGACGAAGTTTTTATGGTGCGTCCTGTCTATGAGGCCGGAGAACATCACGAGCAGTCCCGGCATCAGGAAGAACACGGACAGCAGGCTCAGCAGTATGGCCTTGATGAGCACAACGCCCATATCGTAGCCCAGCCTGAACTGCATGAAGCACAGGGCGAGAAGCCCCGCCACGGTGGTGAGGCTGCTTGCGGCGATGGACGGGATGGCCTTGCTCAGCGCCGCGACGGCGGCCTCGCGCGCGGGCTTGTTCTCGTGCTCCTCCATATATCTGTGGCAGAGGATTATCGCGTAGTCTATGGCCAGGGCGAGCTGCAGCACTATCGCGATTGAGTTCGTGACATAGGATATCTCGCCCAGGAGATAGTTCGTGCCCATATTGAGCAGCGCCGCCGCGCCGAAGGTCAGCAGCAGGACGGGTATCTCGCCGTAGGTCTTGGAGGTGAGCAGCAGCACCACGACGATTATCACGAAGGCTATGAGATCGACCACCGCCATCTCCTGGTTGATGATCGTCTTGAGCGGGTCGCCGACGTTGCTGTCCATATAGAGGTCATAGTCCTTCAGGTCGCTCTTTATCGTGTCGAGCGCGTTTATGCTGACGTCGTCGTTCTCGAGGCCGTCAAAGGTCACGGAGAAGAGCGCGGCGGCGGCGGTATAGTGCTTCTCGCTGTTGTCGAACTCCACCGATTTCACGCCGTCTATCGCGGAGATGGTGTCGAGAAGCGCCTCCGCCTGCTCGTAGGTGACGTTCTCCACCATTATCTCGGCCGTGCCGAAGGTGGTAAACTCCTCGTCCATCAGCTCAAGCCCCTCGCGGGTCTCCGTATTGTCCGGCAGATATTTCGTCAGGCTGTCCTCCACCTGGACCCAGCTGCGCGACACCGCGCAGAAGGCCGAGGCCACAAGGAAGAGGAAGAAGATAATATTGCGCTTATCTACAATAAAGGCTGACAGTCTTTCCATAAAAGAAGTCTGATTCGTTGCTTTCATCGCTTCGCCCCTCAAGAAGATTTGATCGCTTTCGAAACAATTGTAATCCATTTTCTTAAGAAAACGCTTAGATTTCCGCAGCAGCCGGGTCTGTCGTCCCGGTTCCCCCCGCGCGTCCCTCAAAGCCCTGCCGGAGCGGCTGTTTCCCCCCGGCTTTATTCGTATGATTATATTCTTTTCCGGCGCTCAAATCAACTGTAGGTAATAATGAATATACCATTTTATACAGCGCGCTTTCCCGGCGGAGCCGTCTGCCCGGACGCCCGTTTACCGCGTCAGCTCCATCTCCAGGCACTTCCAGTCCTCGCCGAAAAAACGCAGGGATCTCTCTTCGCCCGCCGGCACGTCCGTAAAGTCGGCCGACCTGTAGCAGCGGCGCGCAGGCTCGTTGTTTTCAAACACTCCCAGCCATATTCTCCGCACCCTTAAAATCCGGAAGGCGTATTCGGCGGCCAGCCCGAGCATTTGCGCGCCATAGCCCCTGCCGCGCTTCGCGTCGTCCACGATAATGAATCCGAAGTGCAGCTCGGTCCTGTCCCGGTTCGTGAAGCTCATGACCAGATGTCCCGCGGGGCCGTCCTCGTCGAAGGCCGTCATGGCGATGAAGGAATCGGCCTCGTTCTCCCTCTCGTAGCGCGCGTCGATGTTCTCCGCGCGCACGGGGTATTTGTCGAAGCTTTCCGCGCACCATCTTCTGAAGGTCGCCTCGTCCCTTATCCAGCCCGCGATATGCTTCGCATCGGCCTTTTTGTACGGTCTCAATCGCAGCATTAAAGCAGGCTCCTTCCGCCGGCGTTCCGGCACAGCGCTCTGTATCGTCCGTCACACTCTTAACATACCACATATTTATATAAAAAGGAAACCTATTTTTTTACATTTTTGGCCGTATGTAACAAAAATCCCTCCCTATTGTGCCGCAAAGCCCCCGTCCTCGCTCCAGGCCTCTCTGAGAAGCGCCACGGCGCGCGGCAGGGAGGCGTCTTCTACTCCGCCGTAGCCCAGCACCACCGTGCCGGGCAGCGGCGGGCACTCGCGGCAGTATTCCCCCAGCCCGTGGAGATATATGCCCCTTGCGGCCGCTCTGCGCCTGAGCTCGTCCCCGTCCCTGCCGGGGAGGGTCAGAAGGAGATGTATGCCGCCGCCCGCGCCGCTTATGACGGCGTCCGGAAAGGCCTCGCGCAAAAGCCGCGTCAGCAGGGCGCAGCGCTGGCGGTAGAGGTTCCCGACGCGCCGGAGATATCGCGAATAATAGCCCTCCCGGATGAAGCGCGCCATAACCGTCTGCTCATAGCGGGAGACGGTCGAGGAAAACGCGCCGAACATCTCGCCGCCGCGGCGCAGCAGCTCGTCCGGCAGAACCATGTACGCGATGCGGATGGACGGAGCCAGACTGCGGCTGAAGGTGCCGACATATACGACGCGGCCGCCGCCGTCCGTCCCCTGCATGGCCTGGACAGGGCGGGAGCTGTGGCGAAATTCGCTGTCGTAATCGTCCTCGATTATATACCTGCCCGGCTTGGACGAGGCCCAGTACAGCAGCTGGGAGCGCCTGCCCGCGGGCATGGTGACGCCCATGGGGAACTGGTGCGAGGGCGTGACATAGGCCACCGACGCATCGGAGCCGCTCAGCGCGGCGGCGTCCATGCCGCAGCCGTCCACGGGGATGAGACAGACGCGGCGGCCGCTGTTGCGCAGGCTCGCGTATGTGGCGGTATAGCCCGGGTCCTCCAGCGCGAAGCCCGTGTCCCGCGGGAGGAGCTGTATCAGCAGCTCCGTGAGGTATTCCATGCCCGCGCCGATGATTATCTGCCCAGGGCGGCAGCGCACGCCCCTGTATTGCTCCAGCAGCGCGGCCAGCGCGCGCCGCAGCGACGGCTCCCCCTGCCTGTCGCCCCGCTGCAAAAGCTCCGGCGAGGCGTAGACCACCTCGCGGTTGAGCTTGGCCCAGGAGGCATAGGGAAAGACGGAGGTATCGACCGTGGCGGTTGAAAAGTCCACCGCGGGCGCCTGTGCCGCCGGTGCGTCGTCGTCCTCCTCCGCCGTAGGCGGCGCGGGCGCGGCGAGCGGGCAGGTATAATCGGCCACATAGAAGCCGCTTCTGGGCACTGCGCGGACATAGCCCTCGGACAGGAGCGCGGCGTAGGCGTTCTCCACCGTTGAGCGGCTGACGCCCAGGCTCTGGCACAGGGCGCGCTTGGACGGCAGCTTCGCCCCGGAGACGAGGCCGCCGCGCTGTATCTCTCCGGCAAGGTACCGGTACAGCTGCTGGTACATGGGCTGCTTTTGTCCCGGCGACAGGGCAAGCGTAATATTATACATGGCTCTCCATATCTGACCACATAAAATTAGCGGAATCTGGGCATTTAAACCGGGTCAGATTTATGTATAATTATACCCGGGTCAAAAAACAAAGTCAACGAGGTGGGTCAAATGAAAAAAACAGCGCCTGACACGAGCAGGCTGGTGTTCATTTCCGTGATGGCGGCGATAATCTGCGTCGTAACGCTCCTGCGCTTTCCGCTGCTGGGTTCAAAGGTGCATTTTGCAAACGCCCTGTGCCTGCTGGCGGGTATGCTGTTCGGCGGCGTGGGCGGCGGTCTGGCCGCCGGGCTCGGCTCGGCGCTGTACGACGGGCTGCTTGGCGGCTACGACATATTCCAGTGCCTGATAACCTTCGTGTCCAAGTTCCTGATGGCCTTCATCTGCGCAAGGATAGCCTGGGGCGGCGGCGCGCGCGCGGAGAGGCACGGGCGCAACGCCGTCGCCTGCGTGGCCGGGGCGCTGAGCTATGTGGCGCTGTATATGCTCAAGACCTTTGTCTACCAGAAATTCATATATGCCTATCCCGCCGACGCCGTGTGGCTGACCATGCTGGGCAAGCTGCCCGCCTCGCTCATAAACGCCGCCGTGGCCATGATCGCCGCGCCCATCCTCTACGCCGGTCTGCTCCCCGCGCTGAAAAAAGCCGGCATACTCGAAAAGCTTCGCCCCCGCACCCCGGAGGCCTGAGCCGTCGAAGCCAAATTTATAAAAAAACAGCCCGCCCACTGGGCGGACTGTTTTTTATGGCAGCGGGAGACGGATTCGAACCCTCAGCGCCTGCGGCGCTGCGCGCGCGTTTGTATTTTTTTGTGAGGCTTCGAATCCACTGTGCCCTTCTATGAAAAAAACAGCCCGCCCACTGGGCGGACTGTTTTTTTATGGCAGCGGGAGAAGGATTCGAACCCTCACAAACAGAGTCAGAGTCTGTCGTGCTACCTTTACACAATCCCGCTAAACGCATTCATTATTATACAAATTTTCCGCGGTTTGTCAAGGACTTTTTCCGCGGTTTTCATTTTTTTGCGATTTCAGCGGAAAAACGCGCCCGCGAAGCGCGCCGCGCGGGAGGCCTCCGGGTCTTTCCGGGAGGTCTCCCGCGCCGGGGATCACTCTGATTTTATTGCCTCGAGCGCGGGAATCTGCACGGCTTTGTTGGCGGGATAATACCCGCTGCCAAGGCCGATGAACACCGAGAACACTATCGCGAACAGCAGCAGCCACACGGGTATCACCGACAGCCTCGACACGCCCTCGCCGCCCGCTATCGCCGAAAGCAGCGTCGCCGGGGACGGCGGCCCGAGCGCCACAAGATTGATTATCACCGACACTATACAGCTCACCACGCAGCCTATCAGGCCGCCCAGCAGGCCTATCGCCCCGGCCTCCGCGAGAAACATCACCCTGATATCGCGCACATAGCAGCCCAGCGCCTTCATTATGCCTATCTCCCGCGTGCGCTCCGAGATCGACATTATCATCGTGTTGGTTATGCCCAGCGCCGCCACGAAGAGCGATATCGCGCCGAGCCCGCCGAGCATCATCTGCTGCTGCCGCGACTGCTTCTGCATGGACTTGCGGATGCTCTCCATGGACTCCGTGGAGTAGCCCAGCTTCCGTATCCGGTTCTCGACGTCCTCCACCTTGGAGATATCGCCGACCTTGACGAGGATGGAGCTGTAGGGCACGGCCTTCTTGCTGCTGCCCTGGGCGCGGTCGATGATCGCGCGGAGCTGGCTGAGGTTCATTATTATGCCGCTGGAGGTCTCCATGCCCTTGGAATAGTCCTCCTTCGCGAGCGCCGCGACCTTCAGCGGGACGGTGAACTTGCCGCCGCCGCTCCCGTTGTCCACCTCGAGCGTCATCTCTGTCTTCGTGGGGTCGAAGTACGGGTCGGGCAGCGCGCTGCCGTCCATGGCGCTCCAGCGTTCCACGGTATTCGCGCCCTCCGGGCGCAGGCTGTCTCTGAAATCGTACGCCGTATACTGGCCGGCGACCACCTCCCCGCCGGCGCCCGTGGTCGCGCCCGACGTGAATTTATAGCCCATTTTTTCCAGCGCGCCCATATCGAGCCCCACAACCGTCGTCCAGTTCGACACATAGCGCTGACCCGCTCCGGCGATGAGGCGCAGCGTATAGCCGCTGAGCTCCAGCTTCGGCGTCACCGCCTCCACATCCGTAAGAGCGCCGATCTTTTCGACGGCCGCGTCGTCGAGCTTCGCCTTGCCGCGCCCGTCCCGCGGGGTGGTGACGGTGACTATCGTGAGATCGCCCATCTCCTTGAGCATCTTCTCCGAGGCCTCGTTCATGCCGATTCCGAGCGAGACCATGATGACGATGGAGCAGCAGCCTATGAGCACGCCGAGCACCGTCAGAAAGGTGCGCGATTTTCGCCGTTTCAGATTCTGGACGCACATATGGAAGATGTCCTGTCTGAGCATGTTATTTCCCTCCGCCGCTGCCGGTCTCGGGCTTGTCGTCGTCCCAGCTGTTCCAATCCGTCGTCTCGGCGGCGGGGACGGCGGCCTTCGCCCTTCTGCGCCTGATAAAGAGCGCTGTGCCCCCGCCGAGCGCGGCCAGGGCGACAAGGCCGATTATCCAGCCCGCGGCCGAGCCGCCCGAGCCGCCCTGCTCGTCCGCCGTATCCTGTACGGGCAGCGGCTCCTGCGCCTCTATCGTTATGGGGAACTCCTTCGTCGTGACCTTCTGCGCCGCGTCCTCATAGCTCACTGTCAGCTTGAGCTTGGTGCTGCCGGTATTGAGCGGCGTGATCGCAAAGCCCAGGCTTCCGCTGCTTCCGGCGGTTATATTGCCTATGTACTGGGTCTTGGCCGGGGTGGACACGCCCTCGCCGACAACGCTCGCCTCGACGTTATAGACGTCCTCGCGGCCCTTGTTGACATAGGCCATCGTCACGGTCATCTCCTCGCCGACATAGCTCGCCTCGGGCAGCACGGGCGCGGTGAGCTGGAAGCGGTCGGGCTGGACGACGGGCACGGAGAGCTTGATCTCGGTCGTCACGTTTCCGCGCTTGGAGCTGTCCACATATTCGTATTTAAACGACACGCCGACGCTGTGCGCGCCGCTCTTCGCCGCGGCGAGAACCTGCATCGGAGCCTGCTGCTTCTGCTCCGCCCCGGCGGCAAGCTCGCTGTAATAGAAGGTGTTGGTGCTGTTGTCCATGGTGAAGCTGTCGCCGCCGTCAACGGTCACGACGATATTCTCTATCCTGAGCTTTCCGGTGTTTTTAAAGCCGAAATCCAGCTTGAATCTGTTGCCCGCGGCGACCGTGTCGGAGCCGAAGGAATAGCTGCTGATTATGACGCTCGGCACGGAGGGGTCGATCGCGGAGCCGAAGCCGCCGCCTCCTCCGCCGCCCGTCTCGGTGCTCGCGCCGCTCGGGTTGGAGGAGATGCTTATCTTGTCGGAGGAGCTGCCGGAGGCGAGCTCGCCCTTGCTGTGATAGGAATACTTGGTGTCCACGGTGAGGGTCTGGTTGGTGGAGCTGATCTCCTTTGTGGCCTTGACCTTGATGGCGATATCGGTGCTCGCGCCGGCGGCGAGGTCGGCGAGGACGAAGGTGGAGGTGTAGTTGAGCACTATCAGCGCCTCGGAGGGCGTGACGGAGACCACCGGGGAGAGCATGGCGGCCGTCCCGCCGTTTTTCACCGTCAGTATGAAATCAAGCGTCTCGCCCGCGGAGACGGGCTTTACAATGGCCGAGCGCGTCACGATGACGCTGGGCGTCCCCTCGCTCTGGGGCGGCTCCGTGTATTCCACCGCCTCGTTTATCGTCAGCTCGATGGGTCTGTAGGACTCCGCGCTGCCCTTTATGCCCGCGTTCAGCCGCAGCGCCTTTCCGCTGCCGGAGTAGCTGAGGTTCGTGACCTTTATCGAATAGGCGAGCGGCTCGGCGCCCGTGGAGCTAAGCTCCACGGCTATGTCGCCGCCGGAGAAGCTGTCCGAAAGCCGGGTCACGTCTATATCCTTTACATTCACCTTGTCGGTGGTGAGCGTGTCGTCCTTAACGGACACGAGGATATCCACGGCGTCGCCCCTGGCGATGGACGCCTTGCTTGAGATATAGCTTTCCGCTGTGCCGACAGCTCCCGCCGCCGGCAGGACGAGAAGCGCCGCCGACAGGACGAGCAGCAGGGACGCGACGGCGCGGACCAGTTTGTTTTTCATGTTTATGACCTTTCCTTTCGTTTCAGTCCTTCGTTTCAGTTAAAACGCCGCCTCGGCGGCGCGGGAGGCTCCGTAAAAGCCCGGGTCTTTTCAAGCCCCGTCCCTCGCGTTTATTATCTCCTCCACTATCTCCCCGTCGAGCAGCTTGAGTATCCGGTCGGCGTAGGCCGCCATATCCGGGTCGTGCGAGACGAGGACAATGGTCTGATGATAGCTCCGCGCAAAGGAGCAGATCATCTCCATCACTTCCTTTGTGGTCTTTGAGTCCAGGTTTCCCGTGGGCTCGTCGGCGAACACCACGTCCGGCCGGGCGATAAAGGCTCTTGCGATGCCGACGCGCTGCTGCTGCCCGCCGGACATCTGACCCGGGAAATGCTCCAGCCGGTTTGCCAGGCCGACGCGGCGCAGCATCTTGCGCGCCGCCTCCTCCCGCTTCTCCTTCGGCACGCCGCGAAACATCAGCGGCATGGCGACGTTTTCGGTGGCCGTCAGGTTCGGCAGCAGATTGTACGACTGGAAGACAAAGCCCAGGTGCTTTTGCCTGAATGTGGCGAGCTGATCCTCGCTCAGGCGGGATATCGGCACGCCGCCGATGCGCACCTCGCCCGAAGTCGGCTTCTCCATTCCGGCCAGCTGGTTGAGCAGGCTGCTCTTTCCCGAACCGGAGGTGCCGAAAATACAGCATATCTCCCCGCGCGGCACGTTCACGGAGATGCCCCTGAGCGCGGCCACCGTCTCGTCGCCGACGGAATACTCTTTTCTGAGCTTATTTACCTCGATTATGGGCCGGTCTCTCTGACAACTCTCGCTCATATGCTCCGCCCCCTTTCAACGACGCAATGATACCGCCCCAAGCTTTAGCCTTTGTGTGCCGAACCTTAAGATAGGGAAAGGAAAAAGCAAAGATTCTTAAACCGCAAAATGCGCGTTTCGGCATGAAAAAGCCCGCCCCGGAGGTCGCTTCGACCTCCGGGGCGGGTTGACGTTCATTGTTAATTAATGCGGGCTTTCTCCCGGCTTCAGTCCTAAGCCGTCGGCAGCGTCAGCACGAACTCGGTGCTCAGGCCGGCAGACGGGACGCGCGCGAGCGCTATGCCGCCGCCGTGCAGCTCGACGATGCGCTTTGTTATCGCGAGGCCGAGGCCGCTGCCGCCGCCCGAGCGCGCGTCGCTGCCGACGACGAAGGGCTCGAAGATGCGCTTCGCCTTTTCCGGCGCTATGCCGCCGCCGTTGTCCCCGACGCGGAGCACCGCCGTCCCGTCCGCCGCCGCGGAGAAGAACAGCACCGTGCCGAGCCTGTTGTGGCGCAGGGAGTTTGAGAGCAGGTTGTCCAGCGCGCGGGCAAATTGCAGCTCGTCGAGAAGACAGTATACCGGCGTCTCCTGGATGGACACCTCGAGCGTGAAGCCCGCGAGGTCTATCTCGTCGTACTTCCCCGCCAGATACTCGCGCGAGAACTCGCACAGATCGCAGCGCTCCATATGCAGCGCGAATTCCGGGTGCTCGACCTTGCTGTATTCATGGAAGGCGTCGATAAGCCGGTTGAGCGTGTCGGCCTTGCTCTTTATCGCCGCGAGGTAGCGCGCGAGCTCCTCCGGCGGCGCCTTCCCGTCGGCGATGGCGTCGGCATAGCCGGAGATGACGGTTATGGGCGTCTTGAGGTCGTGGGAGATGTCCGCGATGAGCTTCTGGCGGCCGCTGTCCAGCTCGCGGCGCTCCTCCTCGCTCCTTTTCAGGCGGGCGGACAGCTCGTCGAAGCTGTCGGCGATGCGCTGTATCTCCTTGGGGCCGCCGCAGCCTCCGGCGGGCACCGGCTCCCCTCCGGCCTGCGTCACGACCGCCTCGTTGAGCCGCTCGAGCGGGCGGCGGATGGTCCTGTCCATGCGCCATATGAAGAGCCCCGCGGCGACGACATACAGCGGGATGAAAATCAGCCAGATCTTCCAGGCGCTCTGATAGCCGCGAAAATACTCCTCGGCGCTGAGATCCTCGACCCTGACGAGCAGGGCATAGCCGCGCCCGTCCGCGGAGACGAAGCTCTCCTTATAGCGGGAGAAGCCGTCCGGGGCATCCACGGTCAGATAATCGATCTCGCTGTCGGTATAGGCCGAGCGCCCGTCGCCGAGACCGCCCTCGATAACGCGGCCGTCCGCGTCGAGAACGGCCGAGGTCGCCTCATAGCTCCCGGAATCGTCCGAAAATTCATATTTTGTCAGCCGGCAGCGGGTCTGCCCGGTCTCGGTGGTATACCTGACGGCCTCCACGAACGAAGAGGCGCCGTGCCCCTGCGCGCACTCGAGCTCCCCGGCGGTGACGTCCGTCCCGAAGCTGCCGTCGGAGCTGTATACGAGCCGCCCCTCCGCGTCGAGCACGGCATAGGCGTACTCGCCGTGAAAATGGCGGGAGAGCCTGTCGTATTTCCCGTTTGCGAGCGCCGCGTCGCCCATGAGCGCGTCCCAATCCACCGGCCGGGACAGGCGGTCTATGCTCCCGCTCCAGAGCAGGTAGACCCCGCCCGTTATGAGGAACAGCACCAGCGTGAAGAGGAGATAGTTCCTCGTGAGCAGGCCGAAAAGGCTGCCCGAAGCTCTATTTTTCAATTTTATACCCCAGCCCTCTCACCGTAAGTATATATTTCGGATTCTTGGGGTCGTCCTCTATCTTCTCGCGCAGCTTCGAGATATGCACCATCATCGTGTTGTCGTCGCTCTCGAAATACTCGCCGTTTATTCCCTCGTACAGCTGCACCTTCGTGAAGATGCGGCCGGGGGCGCGCATCAGCTGGGCGAGTATCTTGTACTCCGTCGGCGTGAGGAAGACCTGCCGCCCCTTTTTCGTGAGCGTAAAGCAGGCGGTGTCCAGCGTCAGGTCGCGCACGCTTATCTCCGCGTCCGCCGCCATCGACGCGCGGCGCAGCTGCGCCTTCACGCGGGCCACTATCTCCACGGGGTTGAAGGGCTTGGATATATAGTCGTCCGCGCCGAGGTTCAGCCCGAGTATCTTGTCGCTGTCCTGGTTCTTGGCGGAGAGGATGAGGATGGGGATATCGCTCCGCTTGCGCAGGGCGCGCGTCAGCTCGAAGCCGTTCATGCGCGGCATCATGACGTCGAGTATCGCCATGTCCGGCGTGTGCTCGCGCGCTTTCGCGAGCGCGGCGGCGCCGTCCTCCGCCTCTATGACCGCATAGCCCTCGCTCTCGAGATAGAGCTTGAGCAGCGCGCGGATGTCGGCGTCGTCCTCGGCTATAAGTATGGTCTGTTTCATGCGGCACACCTTTCTTTCCGGCGGCAGCGGCCGGCCGTTCTGCCGACATTATATTGTGTTTTCCCCTTTCCGTCAACAGTTCTCCCCCGCCGCCCGGCGGGGCATTGACCGGCCGGGAAAACTGTGCTATTTTTAAAATGAAGAAAAATCCGCCGCGGACAGCGGCGGCGAAAAAGAGGTACCCATTTGAAGGATAAGGAGCTTTTCACCGTCGTGGTGGCGGACGACGAGGACGAGCTGAGAGAGGCCGTCTGCTCGCTCGTGCCCTGGGAGAGCATAGGCTTCCGGCTCGTGGGCAGCGCGGGCAACGGGCTCGACGCGCTGCAGCTTGTGGAGCAGCTGCAGCCGGACCTGCTGCTGACAGACATACACATGCCCTTTATCAGCGGCACGGCGCTGGCAAAGCAGGTGCGCGAGCTGCAGCCGCTCATACAGATCGCCTTTCTCAGCGGCTACGACGATTTTGAATACGCGAAGCTCGCCATCGAATACGAGGTCATCACCTATCTGCTCAAGCCCATAAGCATGAACGATCTGACGGCCGCGCTGAGGGAGCTGCGCGCGAAAATGGAGGCGAAGTTCAGCTATCTCGCCTCCGGCGCGGACGCGGGCGGCGGGCTTCAGCTCGCCGTGGCCTCCCTGCTGCTCGACGGCTTTGCCGAGCCGCCCGCGGAGCACGAGCTGCAGCGCTTCCTGTCGGAGCTCGGCCTGGTCGTGACCGCGCCCTACGAGCTGACGGCGCTCGCCCTGCGCATGGAGGACGGCTCCGTCCTCGAGCAGAGCGCCGCGCAGACCGTGGACAAGGTGCTCAGAAAATACTTCGGCTGTTGCAGCATAGTCTCGGGCGAGCGGATACTCACGCTGCTCGTCTCGGAGGACGGCTTTTCCCGCCTCGGCACCGCGCTCGACGAGCTTTTGCAGGTCGTCCGGCGGCTGCTCGATTCCGGCTGCTCGATAGGCGTCAGCCGCCGGTATTCGGAGTTCTCCCGCTGCCACGCCGCCTGCCGCGAGGCGGTGGACGCGCAGCGCTTCTCCGGCGATAACGGCATACACCGGATAAGCGACATGCTCTCTCTCCCGTCCGACGCGCCGCCCGCGCCGGACGCCGCCGCGGAGCTGGAAAAGCTCCTGCACGGCGAGAGCCGCTATCCGCTCGAAAAATACCTCTCCAAGACGCTCCCTCCCGACCGCTCCCCGCCGGAGAGTGCCGGGGACGCGGCGCTCTTGCAGACGCTCGTCGCCGCGCAGAACGTGCTGGCCAATTCCCTGCCCGCCAACGAGCTCGCGCTGCTTTTAAAGCGCTGCGGCCTGACCGACCCGCTCTCCGCCGGGCTCGGCCGGGACGAGCTGCGGCGGCGCGTCGCGGACCTGTGCATCTCCGGCTACGGCCTGCTTGAGGAGCGCCGGCGCGACGGCGTGAGCCACATGTGCGACAGGACCATGCGCATGATAGAGCAGAACTATATGGACGAGGAGCTCTCCCTCGGCTCCGTGAGCGAGCAGCTGCACGTCAGCCCGAACTATCTCAGCGCCAACATGAAAAAATACGCCGGGGACACCTTTATAAACCTGCTAATCAAAAAACGCATGGAGGTCGCCCTCGCGCTGCTCTCCGCCGGAGGCATGAAGATTGCGGAGGTGTCGCGCCGCTGCGGCTACAGCGACCAGCACTATTTCAGCTTCTGCTTTAAAAAATACTACGGCGTCTCCCCCGCGCGGATGCGCAGAGGCGACGGGAAGGAGGAGGGCGCGTGAAGAACAAGGGGCTGCGGATGAACACCGTTCTGGTGCTCTCTCTGCTCGGCACGGTCATCGCCGTGCTGCTGTGCACGATACTGCTCTTTTTGCAGACCTATCAGGCCTCGCTCATCCGCAGCGCCGAGACCTCCGGCCGCCGCACCATCGCCCAGGTCTGCAACACCGTGGACGACTATCTGGGCAATATGAACGGGGTCATGGACTATATAGAGGGCTCCCTCGGGAGCGCGGAGGAGAACAGGGAGGAATTTTTCGACGTCTTTTTCCGCATCCGGCCGGACGTCGTCTCGGCGACGACCTACAACGCCGCGGGCGAGCTTGTCAACTGCTACAGCCCCGGCCGCAGCGTCCGCCCGGAGATCCTTGAAAACCTCTCCTTCAGCCCGGCGCTCCTCGGCGAGTATACCGACGGCTACGTCTCCGCCCCGCATGTGGCCTCCATCTTCGAGGGCTACTACCCCTGGGTCGTCACGATGGTGTCCGCGCTCGACGCGCCCGGCGACGAGCGCTATATCGCGCTGGACATAAGCTGCACCAACATCTCCTCCTATATAAATGACGTCGGCATCGGGCAGCACGGCTACTGCTTCCTTATGGACCCGGACGGGAACATCGTCTTCCACCCCCAGCAGCAGCTCCTGTATTCCGAGCTCAAGATCGAGAACATCGAGCTCATCTCCAGCCTTGACGACGGCAGCCACGTCGAGGGCAGCGTCATATACACCCTCCAGTCTCTGGAAAACGGCCGCTGGCGCGTGGTCGGCGTGAGCTTCGTGCAGGAGCTCATCTCCGACAGCGTGATGGAGGTCGCCGGCATACTGATAGTCGCCGCGGCGGTGATTTTCGTGGCGACGGTGGTGATAAGCGCGGTGCTCTCCCAGGTGCTCTCCCGCCCGATACACGGCCTTGCCGACGCGATGCAGCAGTTTGAGCAGGACGCGGACAACTTCACCTACGAGCCGGTGGGCGGCGCGCAGGAGGTGCGCATTCTGTCGGAGTCGTTCAGCCACATGGTGCTGAAAATACAAAAGCTGATGGACACCGTGCGCGGGGAGGAGATAAACCTCCGCAAGACCGAGCTGCGCGCGCTGCAGGCGCAGATAAACCCGCATTTTCTGTACAACACGCTCGACTCCATCTCCTGGATGTGCGAGCGCGGCAAAAACGCGGAGGCCGTCCAGATGGTCAACGCGCTCGCGCGGCTGTTTCGGATAAGCATCAGCCGCGGCCACGAGCTCATCCCCATCCGCAGCGAGCTGCAACACGCGGAGAGCTATCTGCAAATCCAGTCCTACAGATATAAAAACCAGTTCACCTATTCCTTTGAGGCCGATGAGGACTGCCTCGACTATCTCTGCAACAAGATAACGCTCCAGCCCATCATCGAAAACGCCATATATCACGGCATAAACGGTCTGGTGGACGAGGGCAGGATAAGCGTGCGCCTGCGCGCCGACG
Organism: Oscillospiraceae bacterium; assembly: GCA_034933465.1. GTDB lineage: Bacteria > Bacillota > Clostridia > Oscillospirales > Oscillospiraceae > Limivicinus. Next base: position 94,229 of record JAYFNM010000057.1, read on the forward strand.
GGGACGACGTCGTCTTCACCGTCGAGGACAACGGCACCGGCATGGACGGCGCGCAGATAGAGGCCATCATGAGCAAGGAGCACAGCGACAGCGCCGGGATAGGCATAAAGAACGTCAACGACCGGCTGAAGATCTATTTCGGCGGCCGCTACGGCATACAGATAGACAGCACGCCCGACGAGGGCACGCGGGTATACATCCGAATGCCGAAGGTGCGCGAGGAGGCCGAGTATGAAAAACGTTGAAAAGCGGCGTCTCGCCGCGCTGCTCGCCTGTATCGCGCTGCTGCTGTGCGGCTGCGCCTCGGGCGAGACCTCAAGCGCCCCGTACAGGGTGAGCTTCGTGGCCAAATCCACCGACACGGAGTTTTGGCAGGCGGCCTTCGCCGGGGCGAACGCCGCCAAGGCCGAGTACAACATCGACCTGAGCATCTGCGGCCCGGAGACCGAGGAGGACTATGAGGCGCAGAACGAATACATCGCGCAGGCGGTGGCGGACGGGGCAGAGGCGCTCGTCTTCTCCGCCATAAGCTATACCGAAAACGCCGCCGCCATCGACGCGGCCGCCGCGGCTGGCGTGAAGATCGTCGTCATCGACAGCGACGTCGACTCGGACAGCGTCGACGTGCGCATCGGCACGGACAATATCGAGGCCGGCCGCATGACGGCCGCCGCCGCGCTCGATAACGACTTCGAGGAGCTGGTCGTCGGCATCGTCAATTACGACCTCGGCAGCCGCAACGGGCAGGAGCGGGAGCAGGGCTTTCGCGAAGCGCTCGCCGGGGACGCGAGAGTGGCGCAGCTATACACCATAAACGTCCTCACGACGCCGGAGGCCGCCATGCAGGCCACCGAGCAGCTTCTCCGCGAGCACCCGGGCATAAACGTCCTCGTCGGCTTCAACGAGCCGCTCGCCGTGGGCGTCGCGATGGCGGTGGACGACATGGGGCTGGAGGGCAGGGTGCGCGCGGTCGGCTTCGACACAAACGTCAAATGCATCGACCTCATGCAGACCGGCGCGGTCTCCGCGCTCATCGTCCAGAACCCCTATGCCATGGGCTATCTCGGCGTGGAGGCCGCGTGGAAGCTACTGGAGGGCTCGGGCAGCTTTGATGCGAACGTGCTGCTGGACACCTCCACAACGATCATCACCAAGGAGAACATGTTCACGCCCGAGAGCCAGAAGACCCTGTTCCCCTTCGGCTGATTTGTGGAAAACTCACAAAAACACTCCGGCATTTTTGTGAGGTCTTAAAAAACAAAATAAGATATTTAACATTCATCGTAAGTATTCGCATTGTTTTTTCCTGTTTCTCTGTTAAAATCAAAGCATGGCTTGGTATTCGTACCAAAATACATATTTTATGGAGGAAAAAGCAATGAAAAAGATCCTTGCAATGCTGCTTGCGCTCGTAATGGTATTCGCGCTGTGCGCCTGCGGCACGACCACGACCACCCCCACCGCTACTGAGGCTCCCGCAGCTGAGGAGACCGCGCTGAAGGTCGGCGTATTCTACTATGCCTTCTCCGACACTTACATTTCCACCGTCCGCACCGCTCTGGACGCCGAGCTGACCGCCAGAAACGTCACCTTCCAGAACTTCGACGGCAACAACAACCAGACCACCCAGAACGAGCAGATCCAGACCGCCATCACCGACGGCTACAACATGCTCGTCGTCAACATGGTCACCTCCGGCTCTCCCGACGTCGCCAATGAGATCATCTCCATCGCCGGCGACGTCCCCGTGGTCTTCTTCAACCGCGCCATCGAGGCCGACGGCGAGGAGGGCACCGTCCTCAACGCCAACGAGAACATCTGCTTCATCGGCACCGACGCCCCCGAAGCCGGACATCTGCAGGGCAAGATGGTCGGCGAGTACCTGCTCGCCAACTACGAGAAGGTTGACCTCAACGGCGACGGCACCATCTCCTACGCGATGTTCAAGGGTGACGAGGCCAACGTCGAGGCTATCTACCGCACCCAGTACGGTGTTGAGGATGCAGACGCGGTTCTGACCGCCGCCGGCAAGCCCGCTCTCTCCTACTTTGACGCCGCCAACACCACCAAGTACCAGGTTGACCTCAACGGCTCCTGGTCCGCTCAGGCCGCTCTGGACTACATGAACACCAACCTCTCCCAGTTCAACGTGGCCAACAAGAACATGATCGAGCTCATCATCTGCAACAACGACAACATGGCCGAGGGCTGCATCTCCGCCCTTGAGGCCGCCGGCTTCAACACCGGCGCCGCCGACGTCACCACCATCCCCGTGTTCGGTGTGGACGCGACCGACGCCGCCAAGGAGCTCATCGCCGCCGGCAAGATGACCGGCACGGTCAAGCAGGACGCCGAGGGCATGGCGGCCGCCATCGCAATGGCAGTCGAGTCTGTCGGCACCGGCTCCACCATGATCGAGGCTCTTGCCGTCATCGTCGATTCCGACGAGATGTACACCCTGGCCGACGGCATTGCCAACAAGCTCTTCGTCGCCTACGCTCCTTATACTGCATAAGTTCTCAGCACACCTAAACGGGGGCAGCTGTCGTTCGGCGGCAGCTGCCCCTTTCAATCAATCGGCTTTCCGCGAAAAAAGGGAGGGAAAGGTATGGATCAGGATATCCTGCTGAGGATGACGGATATCACAAAGACATTTCCCGGCGTCAAGGCTCTGGACCGCGTCTCTCTGGAGCTGGAAAAAGGCACGGTCCATGCTCTGATGGGCGAAAACGGCGCCGGAAAATCCACGCTGATGAAATGCCTCTTCGGCATATACAGCAAGGACAGCGGCAGTATCTGCCTCGAGGGCAGGGAGGTTGACTTCAAGAGCAGCAAGGAGGCGCTCACTAACGGCGTCGCCATGGTGCATCAGGAGCTCAACCAGGCGCTCAAGCGCTCCGTGATGGACAACTACTGGCTCGGCCGCTACCCGCTGGCCGGCGGCATCATGGTCAATGAGCGCAAAATGTACAAGGACACGATGGCCGTCTTCAAGGAACTCGGCATAGACGTCGATCCGCGTAGGATCATGAGCACGATGCCCGTCTCGCAGCGGCAGATGGTGGAGATAGCCAAGGCCGTCTCGTATCACTCGAAGGTCATCGTCTTCGACGAGCCGACCTCCTCGCTCACCGAGGAAGAGGTCGAGCACCTGTTCAAGATAATTAACATGCTCCGCGACCGGGGCATGGGCATCATATATATATCCCACAAGATGGCTGAGATAAAGCGCATCTCCGACACGATAACCGTCATGCGCGACGGCGCGAACGTGGCCACAAAGCCCGCGAGCGAGCTTGAGGTCAACGATATCATCCGGCTGATGGTCGGCCGGGAGCTCTCGAACCAGTTCCCGCCCAAGACCAACAAGCCCGGCGAGCCCTACCTCAGGGTCGAAAACCTCACCGCGCAGTACTCCCTGCTGAGGGACGTCTCCTTTGAGGCGCGGCGCGGCGAGATACTCGGCCTCGCGGGGCTCGACGGCAGCGGCCGCACGGAGACGCTGGAGAACATCTTCGGCGTGGCCACGCGAAAATCCGGCACGATAACGCTCGACGGCAGACCCTGCAAAAACCGCAGCGCGAGCGAGTCCATAAAGAACGGCTTTGCGCTGCTGACAGAGGAGCGCCGCTCCACGGGCATCTTCTCCATCCTGAACATCCGCGAGAACACCGTCATATCCAGCCTGAAAAAGCATCTGCGCGGGCTTTGGCTCAGCGGACGCTCCATGAGGGCGGACACCCAGTGGTCCATAGACGCGATGCGCACCAAGACGCCCTCTCAGGACACGAAGATCCGCTCCCTCTCAGGCGGCAACCAGCAAAAGGTCATCATCGGCCGCTGGCTGCTGACGGAGCCGGACGTGCTGCTGCTCGACGAGCCCACCCGCGGCATAGACGTGGGCGCGAAATACGAGATATACCAGCTCATCCTGGATCTGGCGAACAAGGGGAAGACCGTGCTGGTCGTCTCCTCGGAGATGCCGGAGCTTCTGGGTATCTGCGACCGGATACTTGTCATGTCCGGCGGCAGGCTGGCCGGGGAAGTGGACGCCAGAGCCACCACCCAGGAGGATATAATGCGTCTGGCCGCGAAATATGCATAAGGGAGGCCGCAGCATGACAAACCCTGTAAAAAATCTTCAGCGCACAGCCGAGGAGTACCGCAAGCTCGACCGCGGCGACAAGCGCCGCTTCTGGAGCGACGGGTTCCTGAATAACGCGCTGTACATATTGATGGTGATCTTCATCATCTATACCTCCGTCAAGAACAAAAACTTTGTCAGCCCCGCCTCAATAGTGAACATCGTCTCCCTGGCCGCCGCCTCTCTGCCCATAGCGCTCGGCATAGGCGGCTGCATCGTCCTGACCGGCACAGACCTGTCCGCCGGGCGCGTCGTCGGCCTCACCGCCGCCATCGCGGGCGCCATGCTCCAGAACTCCGAGATATCGCGGAAGATGTTCGCGAACCTCCCCGCCATCACCCCGGGCTGGATACTGCTCGTCGTGCTCGGCGTCGTGCTGGTGGGCGCGGTGATCGGCCTTGTCAACGGCTTCTTCGTGGCCAAGTTCAGCCTGCACCCCTTTATCGTCACGCTGGCCACGCAGCTCATAACCTACGGCCTCATCCTCATCTTCTTCATGCTCAACGGCAACAACGGCCAGCCCGTCTCCGGCCTGTCGCAGAACTATAAGGATGTGGTCTCCGCCGCGTTTATCGAGTTCAAGATCAACGGCGTCGCCGTCTCCATCCCCTGGTATGTGCTCTACGCGATACTGCTGGTCGCGCTGATGTGGTTTATCTGGAACAAGACCACCTTCGGCAAGAACATGTTCGCCGTCGGCTCCAACCCCGAGGCCGCCAAGGTCTCCGGCGTCAACGTCTTCTGGACCACCGTCCTGGTACACACTCTCGCCGGCGCGACCTACGGCTTCACCGGCTTCATAGAGGGCGCGCGCATCAGCTCCATCACCCAGTCCGCCGGCCTCAACTACGAGTGCGACGCGATCGCCGCCTGCGTCATAGGCGGCGTGTCCTTCGTCGGCGGCACCGGCAAGATAAGCGGCATAGTGCTCGGCGTGTTCGTGCTGCGCATAATATTCGTCGCGCTGTCCATGCTCGGCATAGACCCCAGCCTGCAATACATCATCAAGGGCGCGATAATCCTCGCCGCCTGCTCGCTGGATATGCGCAAATACCTCGTGCGCAAATAAAACGCGGTTTCGGAGGATACTGGCATGTACGAACAGCTGAAGCAAAAATTCAGCGAGACCTTTGCCCGGCCGGCGGAGCTTATCTTCTCCGCCCCCGGGCGTACGGAGCTCGGCGGGAACCACACGGACCACCAGTCCGGCCGCGTCCTCGCCGGCGCCGTCAGCGTCGATACCGTGGCCGCCGTCTCCGCCGGAGGCGACGGCCCTATATGCGTCCTGTCGGAGGGCTATCCCCTCTTCCGTATGGAGCTGAGCGAGCTTGACGCCCGGCCGGAGGAACGTGGCAGCTCGGCCGCGCTCGTGCGCGGCATCGCCGCCGGCTTTGCGCGGCGCGGCTTTCCCCTGCGCGGCTTCTCCGCCTGCGTCCGCTCAGACGTCCTGCCCGGCAGCGGGCTGTCCTCGTCGGCGGCCTTCGAGGTGCTCATAGGCACGATCATAAACCATATCTGCGCCTGCGGCCTGAGCCCCGTCGAGATAGCCAAGCTCGGCCGGTACGCGGAAAACGTGTATTTCGGCAAGCCCTGCGGCCTCATGGATCAGACCGCCTCCGCGGTGGGTAACATAGTATATATAGATTTTGCCGACCCCGACAGCCCGAAGGTCGAGCCGGTGGATTTCGACTTCAACAAGTGCGGCCACGCCCTGTGTATAATAAACAGCGGCGCGGATCACGCCGACCTCACGGCGGAGTACGCCGCCATCCCGGACGAGCTCGCGAAGGTCAGCGCCGTGTTCGGGAAGGAGCGCCTGCGGCAGGTGCCGGAGGAGGACTTCTTCCGCCGCATCTCCGAGGTGCGCGCCGCGGCGGGCGACCGGGCGGCGCTGCGCGCGATACACATTTTTGAGGACAACCGCCGGGTGGGCGCCCAGGTGGACGCCCTCAGGAGTAACGATTTCGCGCGTTTTCTCGCGCTCGTGTCCGAGTCGGGGCGCTCCTCGTGGATGCACCTGCAAAACGTCGTCCCCACGGGAGCCGCCGCCCATCAGGAGCTGGCCTTCACCCTCGCGCTGGCCGAAAGGCTGCTCGGCGGGCGCGGCGCCTTCCGCGTACACGGCGGCGGCTTCGCCGGAACCATACAGGCCTTCGTGCCGCTGGATCTGCTGGAAGCCTTCCGCGCGGAGACGGACAGGGTGCTCGGCGGCGGGAGCTGTCAGGCGCTGTCCATCCGCAGGGCGGGCGGCGTCCTGCTCGAGAAACTTTAAAAAAAGGAAAACGGCGAAAAATGAAAGCATATATTGACGCGCTCATCAAATACGCCCTCGACCGGGAGCTCATCCGGCGCGGCGACGAGAGCTTTATTTTCAACCGCCTGCTGGAGATAATGGGTCTGGACTCGGCGGCGGACGGCGCTCCCGTCGATGCTCCCCTGCCGGAGATACTCTCCGCGCTGACCGACGACGCCGTGAAACGGGGTCTGCTCGACGACAACATCACCGCGCGCGACCTGTTCGACACGCGGCTCATGGGCGCCGTGACCCCCCTTCCGCACGAGGTGCGCGCCTGCTTCGAGGCGCTCCGCGCCGTCAGTCCCGAGGCCGCGACCGACTGGTACTACGACTTCAGCCGCGACACGAACTATATCCGGCGCGACCGCATCGCGAAGGATCTGCGCTGGGTATACGACAGCGAGTACGGCCCGCTCGACATCACGATAAACCTCTCGAAGCCCGAGAAGGATCCGCGCGCCATCGCGGCGGCGCGGCTCGCGCCTCAGTCGTCCTATCCCAAGTGTCAGCTCTGCGCCGAGAACGAGGGCTACGCCGGGCGGATGAACCACCCCGCGCGTCAGAACCTGCGCCTCATCCCGGTCACTATCGACGGGAGCGACTGGTTCTGGCAGTACTCCCCCTATGTCTACTACAACGAGCACTGCATCGTCCTCAACGGCGAGCACCGACCCATGAAGATAGACCGGGCGGCCTTCAGCAAGCTCTTTGATTTTGTCCGCCAGTTCCCGCATTATTTTCTCGGCTCCAACGCCGACCTCCCCATCGTCGGCGGCTCCATACTCATCCACGACCATTTTCAGGGCGGGCGCTATGAATTCGCCATGGCGAAGGCGCCGGTCGAGACGCCGCTGCGCTTTAAGGGCTTTGACGACGTCGGGGCGGGCATAGTCAGCTGGCCCATGTCCGTCATCCGCCTCTCCTGCGCGGACAGCGACCGTATCGTCGAGCTCGCCGACAGGATACTCGGCCGCTGGCGCGGCTATACCGACGAGGCGGCCTTTATCTTCGCCGAGACCGACGGCGTCCCTCACAACACCGTCACCCCCATCGCGAGAAAGCGCGGGAGCGAATTTGAGCTCGACCTCGTGCTGCGCAACAACCTCTGCACCCCGGAATATCCCCTCGGCGTGTTCCATCCCCATCAGGAGCTGCACCATATTAAGAAGGAGAACATCGGCCTGATAGAGGTCATGGGTCTCGCGGTGCTGCCCTCCCGGCTCAAAAGCGAGCTGGGCGAGCTGAAGGAGGCGCTGCTCGCCGGCGCGGATCTCCGCGCCGACGCGCGGCTCGCCCCCCACGCCGACTGGGCGTATGAGATCGCGAAGAGCAACCGCCTGACCGCCGAAAACGCGGACGGGATACTCCGCCGCGAGGTCGGGGCGGTGTTCCTCAGAGTCCTTGAGGACGCGGGCGTGTATAAGCGCAGCGCCGAGGGCAGAGCGGCCTTCCTGAGATTCGCGGACAGCGTGAACGGATAAAACAGAACAAGCCTGCCCGCCCAACCGCGGCAGCCACCCAAAGCGCGATGACCGCCCAAAAAACTGCCGTCCGCGCGCAGCAGCCCGATAAATAAGCTGCCACCCCGCGCGCAGCAGCCCGCCCAAAAAACTGTCATCCTGAGCGCAGCGAAGGATCTTTTCCCCGAAATCGCTTTTGCGCGTATCCGGGAAGATATCCTTCGGCCTCAGAATGACAGTCTGTTTTTTGCCCATTATCTGGTTTTTAAAATTAGATTATGTACTTGCTGTGATTACGCTTGCAAATATTCGTAACTTGTGATACTATTGTCAAAAAGGGGGTGCTGCAATGGATAATGATATGACGGACGCTTTGGGCGGAAGGCTGAGGCTCGTCCGCCTGCCGCGCTGGGACGAGCTGCCGGGCTTCGGCCTCTATCTCGACCAGATATTGACCTGGCTTGCCCAGCATCTGGGCGGAAGCGACGGCGGAGAGCGGCAGCTCACGGCGTCGATGGTGAACAATTACGTCAAGATGGGCGCGATACCCGCCCCGGAGCGCAAGAAATACTTCCGGCCGCAGCTCGCGCAGCTCATCGTCGTCAGCATTTTAAAGCCCGTGCTGTCCATCTCGGATATACGCGATTTTCTCTCCTCGGAGCTCCGTGTGGAGGCCGGCGGAGAGCTGTACGACGGCTTCTGCGAAATGTATGAGCAGGCGAACTCCGCCGCGCTGCGCGAGGCGGAGCAGGCCGCGCGCAGCTCGCAGAGCGCCGATCTCATGAAGGAGGCGCTGGTTCGCTCGGCGCTGCGCGCCTGCGCGGAGCGCTCCATTGCCAGGGCGATAATCAGCGGGGACGCCGCGCGCGGCCTTCCCGACGAGGCCGCCGCGGGCGAGGATTTAAAAAGCGCGGCGAAGAGCCTTCGCCGGGAGGCAAGAGCCGCGGCAAAGGGCGAGAAAACGAGGCAGTCCGGCGACGGCAGACCAGACAATATAAAGCAGCTGCACGACATCGAAAAAGATCTGAAAAAGAGCCGGCGCAGCGCCGGGCGCGCGCATGAGGAGGCGCTCGGCAGCATCAAAAAGGACGTCGGCAGAGAGGCGAGCGCGCCGAAGACCCTGCGGGATGCCGAGGAATAGCCGAGACCCTGCGTTCACGCCGTTTTGCGGAGCCGGCGCAGGCTTGGAAAAGATTTTTATACAGGAGAACAGCCTATGGCCAATTTCACAGAAAAAGCGATCAGGGCCGCGTTCATGCAGCTGCTCAACGACAGGCCGCTGAGCAAAATTACCGTGAAGGACATATCCGACAGCTGCGGCATAAACCGGAATTCGTTCTACTACCACTATCAGGACATTCCGTCCCTTATCCAGCAGATACTGTCCGACGAGATAGACCGCATAATCTCCGAGTACTCCTCGGTGGACTCGCTGGCCGAGTGCATGAGCGCCGCCATAGGCTTCGCCGCGGAGAACAAGCGGGCAATATACCACATATACAACTCCGTCAACCGCGACATGTTCGAGCAGTACCTCTGGCGCGTGTGCGAATACACGGTGAAAGCCTATGTCGGCACGGCCTTTGCCGAGCTCAGGCTGGACGAGGCCGAGCGCGAGGCGCTCATCCAGTATCACATCTACGAGACCTTCGGCATCACCAGCGGCTGGCTGCACGACGGGATGCGCGAGGACATGCAGCCCTTTATCGAAAAGCTCGGCAAGGTCAAGAAGCGCCTTGCCGGGGAGATGGTCGCGGAGCTGTCCGAACGGCAGAATACCGGCGGGCAATAAAGCAGAATAAAAAAATGATCGGCCTGTGGACAGGGGAATCCACAGGCCGGTCTTTTCGTGGGAGGCCACGAAACGCTTTAGCTTCCTTTGGAGGCTGAGGCTACAATAGCGCTTTTTCTGCCGCCGCGCCACTGTGAAAACGCCGCCGCCGCGCAAATTTCATACAGCGCCCCTCAGCTTGTCCGGTTTTTGGGCATTCGGCTCCCGCCGCACAAAAACAGGGCAAATCGCGCCCGGGGAACAAAAACCGCGCTTTAAAAAGCCCTTTGCCTATTCAAAGGATTACGGTAAACCTGTATATTGACACAGGTCACAAAAAAACAGTTAAGGAGGCGTCCAAATGCGCTCCACAACTCCCATGCGGATAGCCAGGACGGGCTCGCTCGTCATTTCGGCGCTCTTATTCGCCCTCGGCGCCGCGCTGCTCGCGAGCCCCGGCTTTCCCATCGGCCTGCTCCGCGCGCTCACGGGGGCGGGGATGATAGCCTTCGGCTGCGTCAGGATAGCCGGCTATCTGTCGAAGGATCTGTACAGGCTCGCCTTTCAGTACGGCCTTGCCTTCGGGCTGCTGATGGCGGCTCTCGGCCTCATGGTCATACTCGAGCCGGACGAGGTCATAGACCACATCGGCATCGCGGTCGGCATCGCGGCGCTGACGGACGGGCTTCTGAGCGTCCAGGTCTCCATAGACGCAAAGACCTTCGGGATAAAGCGCTGGTGGCTGATACTGGCGGTCTCCGTTCTGTCGGCCGCCGTCGGGATACTGCTCGTGTTTCGCACCACCGAGAGCCTCCGCGGGCTTGTGATACGCATCGGCATCGCGGAAATGACGGAGGCTCTGCTCACGGCGGTAACGGTCCTGTCCGCCGTGCATATCATCGACAACCAGTATCCCGACCTTATCAAAGAGGACTATGTTGAGGAAGAAAAGTGAAAGGGCTGATTTAAAACAATGCGTTTTTCAAGACTGATAGTCAAGCTCCGCGTACCGATCCTTATCATCACGCTGGCCGCCATGCTGCCCTGCTTTATCGGCATGAGCAGGACCCGCATCAACTACGACATGCTGGACTATCTCCCCGAGGACATGGAGACGGTCATCGGACAAAACGAGCTGATGGACGAGTTCGGCAAGGGCGCCTTCTCCTTCGTCATCGTGGAGAACATGACGCCCACCGAGGTCTCCGCGCTGAAGGCGAAGATAGAGCAGGTCGAGCATGTGGACACCGTGCTCTGGTACGACTCCATCGCCGACCTCTCCGTCCCGATGGAGCTGCTGCCGGGTGAGCTGTACGACGCGTTCAACGCCGGCGACGCGACGATGCTCGCCGTGTTCTTCGACAGCTCCACCTCCGCCGACGTCACCATGGACGCCATACGCGAGATACGCGCCATATCCGGCGCGCAGTGCTTCATCTCCGGCATGTCCGCCCTCGTCACCGACCTGAAGGATCTGTGCGAGCAGGAGGAGCCGGTGTATGTGACGATGGCCATATGCCTGGCCTGCCTTGCGATGGTCGTCTTCCTCGACGGCTGGCTCGTCCCCTTCGTGTTCATGCTGAGCATAGGCATGTCCATCATGTTCAACCTCGGCACCAACTTCTTCCTCGGCGAGATATCCTACATAACCAAGGCGCTCTCCGCCGTGCTGCAGCTCGCCGTCACCATGGACTACTCCATCTTTCTCTGGCACAGCTACAACGAGCAGCGCGAGAAATACGCCGACCGGAACGAGGCCATGGCCGCCGCCATCGACGCGACCCTGACCTCCGTCATAGGCAGCTCCGTCACCACCATCGCCGGCTTCATCGCGCTCTGCTTCATGAGCTACACCATGGGGCGCGACCTCGGCATCGTCATGGCCAAGGGCGTCCTCTTCGGCGTCATCGGCTGCGTTACCCAGCTGCCGGCGCTCATCCTCGTGCTCGACAAGCCCCTGCAAAAGACGAAGCACCGGTCGATAATCCCGAACATGACGAAGTTCGCGCGGAGGATAACGAAGGCCTTCCCCGTGTTTCTGATCATCTTCGCCCTGCTTATCCCGCCCGCGTACTACGGCTACAGCAAGACCAACTCCGAGGTCTACTACGACATGGCCCAGTGTATGCCGGAGACCATGGAATTCGTCACCGCGAACAACAAGCTGCAGGAGGACTTCGACGTGGCCTCCACGCACATGCTGCTTGTGGAAGCCTCCGTGCCCGCGTCCACCGTGCGCTCCATGATAGCGGACATGGAAAAGGTGGACGGCGTGAAATACGTGCTCGGCCTTGAGAGCATCATCGGGCCGGACGTGCCCGAGGAGCTGTTCCCGGAGAGCCTGCTCAGGATGCTCAAGAGCGACAAGTGGGAGCTGCTGCTCATAAACTCCGCCTATCACCCCGCGAGCGACAAGGTGAACGCCCAGATAGACTCGCTCAAGGCGATACTCAAGCAGTACGACCCGGGCGGAATGCTCATAGGCGAGGCCTCCTGCACCAAGGATCTCATAGAGACGACGAATCAGGACTTCAATGTCGTCAACGCCGTGTCCATCGTCGCCATCTTCGTCATCATTGCGCTGGTCGAAAAAAGCCTTGTGCTGCCGTTTATCCTGATCTCCGTCATAGAGCTTGCGATCTTCATAAACCTCGGCCTGCCGCATTATCTGTCACAGTCGCTGCCCTTTATCGCGCCGATAAGCATAAGCACCATCCAGCTCGGCGCGACGGTGGACTACGCCATACTCATGACCACCCGCTACAAGGCGGAGCGCGCCCTTGGCAACGGCAAGAAGGAATCTGTCGAGACGGCGCTCGCGACCTCGACGCCGTCCATCATCGTCAGCGGCATGGGCATGTTCGCCGCCACCTTCGGCGTCGCGCTCTACTCGAACATAGATATAGTGAGCTCCATGTGTATGCTGGTGGCGCGCGGCGCCGTGGTGAGTATGCTGTGCGTCGTCTTTATCCTGCCGGCGCTGCTCATGCTGCTCGACAAGGTGATCGGCAAGACCACGCTCGGCATGAAGCCGCCGGTCGGAGCCGCCCCGCGGCAGCTCGCCGGGGCAAATGAAGTCAGGGAGGAAACAAAATGAAAAAGAATATGGTTTTTAAAATGCTCGCAGTCGTCCTCGTGTGCGCCATGGCGCTCGCCTTCACCGGCGCGGCCGCCGCGCCGCAGGCCTCCGCCGAACCGACGGCCGCCGCCGACAGCGCCGCGGACAACGCCGTCTACGTCATGTCCGACGCGAGCGGCAGCGCGCAGAAAATAATCGTCACCGACTCCGTGGCGCAGGCCATGTCCGGAAACGGCGGCAAGTCCTCCCTGCCCGTGACCGACAGCGACGGCAACAGCGTGGACTGCGGCGATATTGAGGCCTCGCTGCCCATCTCCATGAAGGTCAGCTACACGCTCGACGGCAAGACCGTCTCCCCCGACAAGCTCGCCGGGAAGAGCGGCCATGTGGTGATGCGCTTCGACTATGAAAATCTGCTGCACACCGAGGCCTCCGTCAACGGCCGGAGCGAGGACATCGCCGTCCCCTTCGCGGTGCTCACCGGCATGATATTCGACAGCGCGAAGTTCACGAACGTTGAGGTCAGCACCGGCAAGGTCGTCAGCGACGGCACGCATACCATCGTCGCCGGTATCGCCCTGCCCGGCCTGCAGGAGGATCTCGACCTCGACAAGGACATAATCGACATCCCCGACTATGTGGAGGTCTCCTGCGACGCGGAAGATTTCCAGCTGTCCATGACCCTCACCGTCGTCACCGACGAGCTGTTCAGCGACGACGCGTTCAGCAAGCTCGACACGGGCGACCTCTCCTCCGCCGTGAGCCAGCTCAACGACGCCATGACAAAGCTCATGAACGGCTCCTCCTCACTGTATTCCGGGCTGAGCACCCTGCTCGCCAAGTGCGGCGAGCTTTCTGACGGCGTGGCGCAGCTCTCCGCCGGGCTGAGCAAGCTCGACTCCAACAGCGAGGCCCTCAACAACGGCGCGGGCAGCGTGTTCAGCTCCCTGCTCGCCATGGGCAACGAGCAGCTCGCCGCGGCCGGGCTCGACGTGCCGACCCTGACCGTTGACAACTACGCCGAGGCGCTCAACGCCGTCATCTCCTCTCTCGACGCGGACGCGGTCTACGCCTCCGCCCTGCAACAGGTCACCGACGCCGTCAACGCCCAGACCGACGCCATCCGCGCGGGCGTCACCGATTACATCCGCGAAAGCGTCGTGACGCCGCAGGTCACCGAGGCGGTCACGCAGGCCGCGCGCGCAACGGTCGAGGAGGAGATCCGCGGCAAGCATATGGACGAGATAACGGCGGCTGTCACCGACGCGGTTCGCGCGGCCGCCACCGAGAAGGCCACAGAGCAGGCGAAGCAGACGGCGCTGACGACCGTGCTCGCCACCCTCAACAAGACCATGGACGACTACAACAACATGAACGCCTTCGAAAAGGGCGTCATTGACGCCGCCGTCAGCGTGGCCATGAGGTCCGGCAAGGTGCAAAAGCAGATATCCGACGGGGTCGATGCGTATATGAACTCCGCCGAGGGGCAGAAGACCATCGCCGACAATGTGGAGAAGACCGTGCAGGATCAGATCACCGAGCAGATGGCGACAGACGCGGTGAAGCAGAAGATCGCCTCCGCCGTCGCGCAAAATGTCGAGACGCAGATGCAGTCCCAGGAGGTTCTTGACGCCATTGAGAAGAACACTCAGCAGAAGATCAAGGAGATAATAGCCGAGAAGATGGCCTCCGACGAGGTGCAGAGCAAGCTTCAGGCCGCGGCCGACGGGGCAAAGCAGGTAATCAGCCTCAAGACCGGGCTTGACAGCTACAGCGCGTTTTATGGCGGGCTTTTGAGCTACACCGCGGGCGTCGGCAGCGCCGCGGCCGGCGCGGGCAAGCTCAACGAAAACATGAGCGCGCTCATCTCCGGCGTGACCGCGCTGAAGGACGGCGCAAACGAGCTCTCGCAGGGGCTTATCACCTTTAATAAGGAGGGTCTGAGCAAGATCACCGGCGTTCTCGGCGGCGACCTCGCCGGTATCTCGGAGCGCCTGCAGGCCTCGGCGGACGCGGCGAAGAATTACAAGCAGCTCACAAATCTTGAGCAGGTCTCGGGCGGCGTGAACTTCGTCTACCGTACCGGCGCCATCGGCGGCTGAGAGCCGATACAGCCTGTCAGAGAAGCCGTTGCCGGCTTCTCTGACAGGCTTTTTTCGCCCTCTTGCAATCGGCGGGCGCGATATAGTATAATCAGTCCAAATATGAAGCTGAACGGAGATATGCCAATGAACGACAACGTGATAAGATTTTTTGAGCGCTACGACGCGGAGCCGGCGCTGCGCGCGCGCGTGGAGGAGGCGGAGGCCGCCTATCCCGGCAGCCTTGAGATACGCGAGGCCGTGGTGGAGGCGGTGCTGCTGCCCTTCGCGCGCGAGCTCGGGCTCGAGTTCACCGTGGCCGACCTGCGCGCCTATGAGACGCGGCTGAAGACCGCCTGTCTGCGCGACGAGGCGGCCGGCGGCGAGCCGGAGGAGGCCGCCTGCTACTGGCTGCTCGACCGCGGCTGGGCGAGCGACGAGGCGAGCTTTTGCAGCAGCGAGGCGCACAACGGCTGAGGCAGAGAGAGCCTGCCGCAAGTTGATGAGCCGGCCGTCCTGAGGCGCGGAAAGACGCTTCAGGATGGCCGGCTCGCCTTGCGGCAGGCTCTTTTTTATTGCTGTTTTTCCGGCGCGGCGTTTTTCAGACAGTCGGGGCAGACGCCCTCAAACACTGTGCGGTGCCGGACGATGGCAAAGCCGGTCTCCCGGGACATTCTCTCGTCTGCCGCGGCGTCGTAGGGCGCGGGCGCGTCGCACACGCGGCGGCAGCGGGTGCATATCAGGTGGCAGTGCCTGTCGAGCCGGAGATCGTAGCGATCCGCCCCGGAGACCTTGATATGGCTTATCTCGCGCGCTTCCGAGAGCAGGCTCA
Source organism: Oscillospiraceae bacterium (assembly GCA_034933465.1). Classification (GTDB taxonomy): domain Bacteria; phylum Bacillota; class Clostridia; order Oscillospirales; family Oscillospiraceae; genus Limivicinus. Next base: position 109,892 of record JAYFNM010000057.1, read on the forward strand.
GATTCCTGTAGACGGTGCCGCGGCTTATCATGTCGTCCTGCGCGCGCACATCCATATATATCTGATCCGCCGTCGGATGGTCCCCGCGGGCTCTGACGGCCTCGAGCACCAGCTGTTTTTGTCTGGTATTGCGCTGCTGTTTCATTTGCGACACTCCCGGAAAGATTTCTCCGTCACATTATAGCCGAAAGCGTCGCCTCTATCAAGCCCCTGTTGTCGAGCTTTGCAAGCTCCTTCATCCTTCCGGCGTCGAGCCCGGCGGCCTTCGCGAAGCGCTCGCCGTACTCGGGGTCGGCCAGATAGCAGTGCGCGGCGTGGCGGTACTTGATGTTCTCGGTGACGGACGCAATGTCCCCGGCGGTATTGCGGATGAGTATCTCCTTCTTGTCCTCGGTCAGCACGCGCCAGAGATTGCCGCCCGCGCGGAAGCAGTCGTCCGTGGGGTCGTCCTTCGGGTCGTAGTTCCACATGGCGCCCTCGATGTCGAGCGGCGGCTCCATGACCTCGGGCTGCGCCGTCCATGCGCCCGCGCTGTTGGGCGAATAGGCCGGAGCCGCGCCGTAGTTGCCGTCCACGCGCATCGCGCCGTCGCGGTGGTACTCGTTGACCTCCACCTTCGCGCGGTTGACGGGGATAAGGTTATGGTTGACGCCGAGGCGGTAGCGCTGCGCGTCGCCATAGGCGAAGAGCCTGCCCTGCAGGAACTTGTCGGGGCTGAAGCCGATGCCCGGCACGACGTGCGCCGGAGTGAAGGCCGCCTGCTCGACCTCGGCAAAATAGTTCTCGGGGTTGCGGTTGAGCTCGAGCACGCCGACCTCTATCAGCGGATACTCGGCGTGACGCCAGATCTTGGTGATATCGAAGGGGTTTTCATAGTGCTTCTTCGCCTGCTCCTCGGTCATGACCTGGATATACATCGTCCATTTCGGGAAGTCGCCGCGCTCTATGGCGTCGAAGAGATCCTTGCCGTGGTACTCGCGGTCCATGCCGTTTATCTTCGCGGCCTCCTCGTTGGAGAGGTTCTTTATGCCCTGCTGCGTCTTGAAATGGAACTTGCACCACACGCGCTCATTTTGCGCGTTGTACAGCGAGAAGGTGTGCTCGCCGAAGAAATGCATGTTGCGGAAGGAGGCGGGGATGCCGCGGTCGGACATGACCACGGTGATCTGATGGAAGCACTCGGGCAGCAGCGTCCAGAAATCCCAGTTGTTCTGGGCGGAGCGGCGGCCGGTGTGCGGGTCGCGCTTGACGGCGCGGTTGAGGTCGGAGAAATTGTGCACGTCGCGGATAAAGAAGGTCGGGGTGTTGTTGCCGACGAGATCCCAGTTGCCCTCGCTGGTGTAGAACTTGGTGGCGACGCCGCGGATATCGCGCTCGCAGTCCGCCGCGCCGCGCTCTCCGGCGACGGTCGAGAAGCGGGTGAAGGTCTCGGTCACGGCGCCGGGCTGCAAAACGGCCGCCCTTGTGTATTTCGAGATATCCTTCGTCACGGTGAAAGTGCCGTAGGCGCCCCAGCCCTTGGCGTGCATCCGGCGCTCGGGTATGACCTCGCGGTTGAAGTGCGCCATCTTCTCCATGAGCCACACGTCCTGCATGACGACCGGGCCGCGCGGTCCGGCGGTGATAGAATTTTCATTGTCGGCTACCGGCGCGCCGACCTCGTTTGTGAGCTTCTTATGGTCGTCCATTCCTGTAATTACCTCCGAATATTATATTTCGACCCGCCTTCGTCCTGTCCCGGCGGGAACGAGCCGCTGTCAGCTCCGCGCTCCGCACGGAGAGAAGATTATTATTGCTATTAAGACCTTGTATTGATAATACAAGCCCTTAACCCTCCCCTGTCAATATTTATATTTTCAAAACCGCGAAAATATTTTCACCGGTACTCAGCGGCGGGCGAAAGGATGCGAAAGCCCTTGTCACAGCAAACAGGAAAGGCCTCGCGCAGCTTGTGCCGCAAAACGAGCTGAAACAAGGGTCTCCCCAGCCGGGGGAGACCCTTGTCAGGTTATATTTGATTACTCATGTTTTTTGCGGAGCCTTTTGGCGGTGAAGAGGAGGCCGGCCGTGGCCGTGACGGCAAGCAGCGTCCAGAGCAGGGGCAGCGCGCCGTCGTCGGTGATGGGTCTGCCGGAGTTGAGGATGGTGAAGGTGTAGTTGGTCTGCGTCACCTTGCGGAAGTAGCCCTTGGGCACCACCGGCTCGTTGACCTTCCATGTGAACTCGTCGGTTATCTCCTCGCCCTTCCAGGTGTAGGTCCAGTTGTTGGCGGCGGAGAGCGTCTGCGTGTCGTATTTCGTGCCGTCCTTATACAAAACGACGGTGACGGAGCTGGGTCTGGTCTTCTCGTCGTCGGAGCCCCAGACCTTTACGGCGGTGATCTCTATCGGCTTTATCGGGTCGTCCATGATCTTATACGCGACGATGTCTCCGGACTGATAGCTCTCCAGGTCGGCCGTGAGCACAAGGTTCTTCACGATTATCGGCTTGCTGAGCACGTTGTCTATATTGCTGCGGCGGCCGGCGACCTTGTATCCGTCGGCGGTCACGGTTATGGTGATCACCTTGGGATTGAGCTTATACCCGTCGGGAGCCGTGGTCTCCTTCAGATAATACACACCCGGCTGGCTGAAGTCTATGTCCATATAGCCGTTGCTGTTGCTCGAATAGCCCGCGATCTTCTTTGTGCAGGCGGCGTCCGAGTAGAGCGTGAACCCGGCGGAGGGGATAAGCTCGCCGGTCGTGGAGTCGAGCTTGTCGGAAAAGAAGGTCACGGAAGAACCGGCCGGGTCGTAGACGTATTCGTTTGTGACCTTCACCGGGGTGTTCGGCAGGGAAATGACGCCCACGCCGTTGATCAGCGCCTTCCGGTTATAGGCGGCGTCGTCCGGGACGAGCTCCTCTACCCTGTAGGTCGTGCCGTAGGGTATCTTGTCGAAGGTCTTGCTCTCGCCGTCCTTGAGGCTGAACTCCTGCCTCTCACCGCCTATGGTGACGGCGAAGCTGTAGCTGTCCGAAATAAGGCCGGTGTCGTCGGGGAAGACGGCGTTCTCGTCGCCCTCGACGGTCTTTTTGACGGCCTTGGTGACTGTCAGGCTGCCGAGAGACCTTGTGCTGCCTATCGTGAGCACGCCGTCGGCATAGCCGTCGGCCGGAGTGACGCCGACAAGCCAGTTATATGCGTATTCGAATACACCGTCGCTGTTCGGCGCGGCGGAGACGGTCGGGTCGCCGTCCTTGAGGCTGACGGTGACCGTCCAGGCGGTGCTTATGCGGTCGTAATTGAGGGGAGCTGTCAGCTCTTTGAGCGTGTAGGTCGCCGCGGCCGTAAAGGGGCCGAGCTGCGCCTTGCCCGAGGCGTCTGCCGCGACAGGCGAGCCGACGGTCTTGCCCGCCGCGTCGAAGAGCTGGAAGCTGCCCCCGACCAGCGCCGCTCCGGTGGCCGCGTCCACCATCTGTATGTTGAGATAGCCCGGGACATTGACGTCGGTCGTCTTCTGCGCGTAGCTGTTGCTTATGGCCGCCTCGGCGGTCTTCCCCTTCTCCACGGTCGCGCTGACCGTGGAGGCAGGGCTCGTCGCGTCATAGCCGGTCCTGCCGGCGGAGGCGGCGTTCTCCGTCACGGTGTACTGCCCCGGGGCGAGCGCATCAAGGGTCTTCGTCCAGCCGACGCTCGCGTCGAGGCTGACGGTGCTGCTGTAATTGTCGGGTCCTGTCACGGTGAAGCTGATGCTCCCGCCGACATTGGCCGCGCCGAGAGCGCTGCCTTCGGCAAAGGTCTTCGTTATCTTCAGGCTGCCGCCCTCCATGAAGGTGTTCCTGACGATTGCGGCCTGATTGGGCGTGATGACCGCTTTGGCGGTATACGCCAGCGACCAGGTGCTGCCCTTGAAGGCGAACCTGTTCGCTTTTTCCGCGTTGGGCGCTTCCGCCGTTATCGCGATCGTGTCTTCGGTGCCTGTCGCGCCGGCGATCGTGCCGGGGAGCGTGTCGAAAAAGCTGACGTTGCTCTCCGTCAGGGTCGCGCCGATGCCCTCAAGCCCGGCGCCGTTGATTATGCCGATGAGCATCGTCCTCTGCCATTTGTCGAGAGCGGTCTGCGTCCAGATGTCGTAGGCCTCGCCCCGCTTGGCGATAAGCAGGTTGTCGCCCGCCGTGCTTGCCGCCCCGTCCTTTATCACGGTCTTCGCGTCCCATTTTTCGACGCTCACGGTGGAGAAGACCGGGTCGGTATACGTGGTCTTATATCCGGGCGCCGTCCCGTCGCTGACGGTATAGCTCAGCTGACTGCCGTCCGGCATGGTGCGGGCGACATTGAACGAATCTTTCCAGTTATTGTACAAAAAGATTCCATTATTGTACGAAAAACTAAATCCGTCGCTGAGTGCTTCGCTTTTGAGGGTCACACCGACCACGCTTGGCCAAGCGTCCTTGGGGTTAGTCCCGTGCTCCCAGATAACCGTGACCGGGATTTTATCGTACTCGGGCTCCCCCTCCGCCTGCGCCGTCGCCGGCAGCAGCGTACAGAGCAGCACCAGCGCCATGAGCAGCGTCAGCATACGTCTCTTCATTTTCCGTTCCTCCCGTTTCATCCCGTTTATATCGGCAGCGCCGTCCCGCCTTTTCCCCCCCGGCAAAAGAGCGCGGCGCGGCAGGGTATTCATATTCATCGTCATTATATAACAGTCCGGCTGCGCCTGCATCACCCGAAAGGGTGATTTTTCCCAAAAAATCCTTAAGTCCCGCCGCGCCGCTATTCAAGCAGCTCCACAAGCCTGCTGCGCCGGTCGATGTTCAGCTTTTTGAAGATTGCCTTCAGGTGGGTCTTTACGGTGTTCTCCGACACGTGCAGCAGCCCGGCTATCTCCGAATTGCGCAGGCCGGAGGCCACGAGCCCGGCTATCTCCCGCTCCCTGTCGGTCAGCGTCTCCGTGCACTCCGGACCCTCCTCCAGCATGGCGAAGACGCGGCTCTCCTCGGCTCTGGTATAGCGTATTTTCAGCGCCCTTATCTCCCTGATGGCCTTTGAATGCCTCTCGGCTATCGAGGGCAGCAGGAAAAGCGGCGCGAAATACTTTCGAAAGCTCGCTATGAAGCTGAAATTTTCATCCTGCTCGGACAGGCTGAGCGCCCTGTCCAAATGCTCCGCCGCCTTGCCCACCCGGCCGATGGCCAGATAGCACAGCGCGAGACCCACGTTCATAAAATTCTCCGTCGAGAGGGATATGAGGCGCTTGTCCATGCCCAGCGAGGTCTCCACGCTGGCTATGGCGCGGCGGTAGTCCTTTTTGAGGACCATATCGGTGATGCGGCAGGTCTTGACCATGAAGTTGGTAAAGGTCAGGTCGCCGAGGCTGTCCGCCTCGCTCTGCGTCCAGAGCGCCGAGCGCCCCGGCTCCACCATCAGGCCGAGCAGATATCCGCGCACGGTCTCCGCCATGCAGGTGTTTATCGCCGTGCCCTGCAAGAACGGGTAGGCGTGGCTCCGGCTCTCCAAATACTCAATGGCGCGCTTCAGGGCGGGCATGTCGTCCTGATACACGGCGTTTATCCCCAGCAGCAGCGCCGCGCCGTAGGTGACGCTCGCGTTTCTGCCCCGCTCGGACAGGAAGGCCGCCTGATACGCCTGTATCTCCGACTCCTCGAATCTCGCCTGCACGCTGAGCGCCTCCCCGAGGTACAGCTCCGCCGCGCCCGCGCCGTGGCCGTTGGTCAGGCCGTTATATATCTCCATCACCTCGGCGAGCTTTTTCGCCGTGGCCATCATCTCTCCCGGCTGCCTGTAGAACAGATACCACATCGAGGTGCTGCCGAACATGAACGGCTCCCGGTAGGTGAACACCTGCGAATCGCCCGTCATCAGCTCGGCGGCGCGGCGATAGCGCTCGCCCATCCGGTCGAGATCCGGGAAGTCGAGCAGCGCCGCGGCGAGCTGCCATTCGCCCAGCAGCTGCCTGTCCCCGCCCGCCTCGAGCATAAGGCGGACGCGCTCCATGTGCCGCTCAAAGCCGCGGAAATCCGCCGCGGCGAACAGCGCGCAGCACAGCCGCAGCACGGACACCGGATACCTCGCCTGCACCTGCTCGGGGCATTTGTCCAGCACCGCCTCCGCGATATCCGCGTAGGCCGCCTCGTCGAAGCGCTCCAGCGCAAGCCCCGTCAGCTCGCAGGCAAGTATTCCCTCGTAATCCTCCGCCCGAAAGAAAAAGCCCACCGCTTCCTTCGTGCGCCCCGCGCCGCGGCAATAGTCCCCGGCGCGCCCGCAGGCCTCGCGGCGCAGCCGCGCGTCCGCCCGCGCGAGCTGCTTGAGCAGGAAGCCGCGCAGTATCTCGTGCGGATAGCACTCGTATTTCACCGTGTCACAGCTGACGAGCGGCAGCCCCTCCATCAGCTTGAGCAGCGCCTCCCTGTCGCACAGGCGCTCGGGAAGCACCTTGATTACCAGCTCCCGGCTTATGCAGTCGAACAGGCTCAGGCGCAGAAGTATCTCCCTCTGCTCCCCGGACAGCCGCATCCACACGAGCTGCCACAGCAGACTGTCGGTGTCGTTGGCGCGACAGCTGCCGCTTTCGCAGCGGCGGAGGTTCTCAAGGTACAGCGCGACCGCGACCGTCCATCCGGCGGACTGCGAAAACGCCGCCTTTATCTCGTCCGGCGTGACGTTGACGCCGAGCTGCGCGGCAAACTGCGCGATGTTCGCCTCCGTCAGGGACAGGTCGTCCGTCATGATGGAGCAGATCCTTTCGCGCGCGCCGGACAGCACCGGCTCCAGCCTTCCGAAGCCCTGCCCCGACAGTACGACGCGCAGCCCGTCCCGGCGGTCGGCCAGACCGCTCAGCAGCTGCGGCTGCCAGCTTTGGGCAAGATACTGGAAATTATCCAGCACTATGTACAGCGGCTCGTCTATCCGAAGCCTGCCGAGCAGCTCCGCGGCGTCCGCGGCGTTGCTCCTGTTGAGCGGGCAAAGCTCCCTGTGCCGCCGCGCGGCCGCCCCGTCCTCCGGCTCAAGCTGGCTGATGAACCAGGCGAAGCTGCCGTCCTTCTCGCTCTCGACCGCCGTGTA
>JAYFNM010000058.1:0-34462 GCA_034933465.1 Oscillospiraceae bacterium
CGTACGAAACTTCTCCCGTTTCCGTAACCGCATTCTTCATTGCGCTTCATGACGCCTAATAAAAGGAGTAATGTGGCGCTCCACACTACTCCTTTTTTTAGGTTCTTCTTTTTGCTCTACCCCAACTATTGACATAGAGCCAATTTCTGCCATTCTGAGGCTTGAAAGCCGAAGGCTCCTTCATGCTGCCCGCGCTTTGAAGAAGGAGCCGCCGCTCAGGATGACCTGCGTTTCCCGGCAGACCCGTTTTTTCTTGGTTTACAGCTCCTCGATGCTCTGCACATTGTCTATCTTCGCTATCGCCTTCACAAGCTCCTCGTCCAGCTTCTTTTTATTCGTCTGGACGGTGAGCACCGCGCAGTATCTGTGGCTGTCGTTTTCCCCGGCAATCCTGGTTATCTCCAGCCCGTTCATGTTTACGCGCATGTCCCTGACCAGGCGGATTATCGCCTCGATATCGTCGGAATACTTATATTCGATATAGAGGTTCACATCGTTTACCGTCCTTGCGAACCGATATTCTATCTTGACGAGCAGCAGCTCCGCCACCAGCACCATCGCCGTCGCGAAGAGGGCGCACTCTATATAGCCCGCGCCGCAGACCAGCCCGATTATCGCCGCCGTCCAGAGGCCGGCCGCGGTGGTCAGACCCTTGACGCGCTGGCGCTTTGTGACGATTATCGTCCCCGCGCCGATGAAGCCTATCCCGGCTATGACCTGCGCGCCGAGGCGGCCGACGTCCGTAAACATGTGCATGACCTTGTAAAGATACAGGTTCGTGAGCATGGCTATCGCCGCTCCGAGGCAGATGAGAATGTGTGTGCGAAAGCCCGCCGGACGGCGCTTGAACTCGCGCTCAATGCCTATCACGCCGCCGCAGAGCACGGCCATAACCATGCGCACCGTCACCGCAAGCAGCGTCATGTCGCGCGCAAAATCGAAACACTTAAGCACGGCTCTCCCCCCTACACTTCGTCTATGGCGATAATTCCGTCGAGCGTCGAGAGCATGGCGAGTATCTCCGTGTGCGGCTGCTTCTTCGGCAGGCGCACGCTGAACAGCCCGTTTATCTGCGAAATGCTCCCGTGCTGCTCCCTGTCGATCTCGATATCGTAAAGGCTCAGGCCGTCCGCCTTCATGCGGTTGACGACGCCGCCGAGGTTCTCGATGCTGTCCAGCTCGATATAGATGTTCATGTTTCTCGCCCCGGACAGCACGACGTTTTCCACCAGCGGCAGCAGCGTCATGCTCAGCAGGATGAGGATGAAGCCGATAAACATCCCCTCATAAAAGCCCGCCCCGATAGCGAGACCCATACAGGCCGAGGCCCAGAGCCCGGAGGCCGTGGTCAGCCCCTTCACCTCGTTTCGCGACGTGACAAGGATGGTGCCGGTGCCGATAAAGCCGATGCCGCTGATGACCTGCGCGCCGAGGCGCGCCGCGTCCGTCTTTCTTCCGACGGCGCTGAACGAATCATGCCACCCGGTCGAGAGCATCAGGTCCAGATACTGGCTGAGTATCATCGTGACGGCCGCCCCCATGGCGACCAGCATATAGGTGCGAAAGCCCGCGGGGCGGTGCTTTAGCTCCCGGTCGAAGCCTATGACCCCGCCCATGAGCATGGCGAGCAGTATGCGCAGCATCATCGACTCGATATTCAGTTGTCGAAGATAGGCGAAATAATTTTCCATGCTTTTGCGTCTTCCCCTAAGGCGAGCCGGAGCGCTGGTGCTCCCGGCGCTCCGTTTATTGTATTTATTATACCATCAGCCATTTTATTTGCAAATGTCAATAGCTCATGAAAAGCATCGCGATATTCTGTGTATCATGCCGTAAACAGCTTCTCCAGCAGCGCCGGGAGCTCGCGCAGCGCGCGTATCTCATAGTCCGGCCGCAGCCCCGCGCCGTTCGGCAGAGCCCCGGGATTGTACCAGCAGGTTTTTATCCCCGCGTTCAGCCCGCCCTGTATATCCGAGCTGAGGCTGTCCCCCACAATAATGGCGGCGGCTCTGTCGAAGCCCGGTATCTTCTCGAAGCAGCGCTCGAAAAACTGCGCGCTGGGCTTGTTGTAGCCCAGCTGCTCGGACACGAAGATCTGCCTGAAATAGCGCGTTATTCCCGCGCTCTCCATGCGTCCGGCCTGAACGCTCGCCGTCCCGTTGGAGGCGATGTACAGCGCGTATTTCCCGCACAGCTCCTGCAAAAGCTCCTCCGCCCCGTCGATAAAATAATGGCCTATCGCGAGATAGCCCTCGTACAGCTCGCGCGCCCGCGCGCCGGAGCGCTCCACGCCGAGCTCGCCGAAAAGGATCTCAAAGCGCCCCGTCAAAACCTCGTCGCGCGTTCGCAGCCCCTGCTCCAGCAGCTTCCATTGCAGCTCGTTTATCCGGCTGTACCTCGCGAGGGTCTCGGGTCGGGCTTCTATCCGAAGGTCGGTGAGCGTCTTTGTCAGGGCGACGGCCTCGGCCTTGTGAAAATCCAGCAGGGTGTCGTCGATATCGATAAAGACCGACGGCAGCGCCTTTGTTTTTTTATCTCGCATGTCGCTTCTTCTCCGCTTCGTATAGCAGCCTGTATGCCTGCCTGTTCTCTGTAGAATAGCCGACCATGAGCTCCGGGTTATGGTCGCAGATCCGTTTGAGCGCCTGCTCGGTGAGGCCGGCTCTGTCTCGCCGGGGCGCCTCAAGCAGGACAATGTTCGCGCGTTTTTTCGTGTTTGCGATGAGCGCCGTACCGGTCGGGATAAAGCAGCAGCGCTGCTCCCGCCTGTAGCACCAGACTATCTCGTCGTAGCGCAGCGCCGCGGCGGAGCGGCGGCTGAAGACATAGCTCGCCGTCAGGCTGAGCGGAGGCCTCCCGAGCTCGGTCCTTGCCGGAGAGACGAATTCGTTCGCGGCCTCGGTCAGCTCGCCTGACGCCTCAAGCTCGCTCACGCTGCGCTCTATGCTCCGCCTTGCCGCAAATCCCGCCGCCGCAAGGACGAGCCAGAGGACGAGGGCGGACGCCGCGCAGATGAAAAACACTGTCGCCCTGTCTTTAGCGGGAGAGGCGACGGTGTCGATAAACCTGTCGCCGAAATAGCTGTATACATCGTCCGCGCTCAGCTCGTACACGGCGGCATAATTATCCCTGAGCTCCTCGCTCATGGCGTTCACGACGCCGTACAGCCGGCGGGGCGCGGGCTGAGCGCCGCTCCTGTCCCAATAGGCCGCGTAGTCCGCCATTTCCCCATAGACATCGGGGCTGAGCGCGAGGGCGTAGACATAGTTGTCCGCGTCCTCGGCGGCATAGAAGGTCTCGCCGCCGTCATAGCCGCAGACCCAGTCGCTCACGCTGATTATATCCACATAGGCATAGGCGCCCTCTTCCGTGCCGACAGGGTCGAAGGGCAGCGCGGCGGCGCTGTCGTCGCGCCCGAGGCAGACCGCGCCGAGCGCAAGGCACACGAGCACAAGCGCGAAAAAGACCCGCCTGGTCACGGTCGCCGCTTTTGGCTCTCTCAGGGCGTGTTTTATGATGTTTCTCGATTCCATATGCTCCCCCGGAGGCCGCCCGCCTACAGCCTCTTGAGCGCGTCGGCCACTTCTTCAAAGCAGGAGCCGCGCGAGGCCTTGACAAGGACGGCGTCTCCCCTGTGTATTCTTTCCGGCAGCGCCGCGATGAGCGCCGCCCGGTCGGGAAAATGCGTCCCCGCCGACCCCGCGCCGCGGCTCGTCTCCGCGGCCAGCTCGCCGCAGGTCAGCACCGCGTCCGCTCCGCGCGCCGCGGCATAGCGGCCTGTCTCATAGTGCATCTCCGGGCTCTTTTCGCCGAGCTCCAGCATGTCTCCCAAAATGCAGACGTGCCTTCCCGGCAGGCTCATCAGCGAATCGATGCCGCTGAGCATCGAGTCGGGGTTCGCGTTATAGCTGTCGTCCACGAGCGTTAGATAGCCGGTGTCCGTCAGGGCGGCGCGGCGGCCGACCGTTTTATAGTCCGCTATTCCCGCCTGTATCTCCCCGTCGCTCAGCCCCAGCGCGAAGCCCACGGCCGCGCCCTCGAGGGCGGCATAGACCATGTGCCTGCCGAAGGCGGGGATATGGACGCTCACGCGCCTCTCGCCGTATGTAAGGACGCAGTCGGTATTGCCGAGCGCGTCGAGCCGCAGCTCTTCGGCGCGGATGTCGCAGTTCTCGCCCAGGCCGACGGATATTATGCGCTGCGCGCATTTGAGCCGCGCGAGGCGCTCATCGTCGCCGTTGACGACGACAAGCCCGTCCCGCGGCATATAGTCGAGCATTTCGGTCTTCGCCTCGAGCACGCCGTCCGGGTCGCGCAGAAACTCAAGGTGCGCGTGGCCTATCACGGTGAACACCGCTACCGTCGGGCGGACCATCTGCGCAAGCCGGCTCATCTCGCCGAAGTCCGAGATTCCCATCTCCACCACCGCCGCCTCGTCCGTCGGCGCGATGCGGGAGAGGGTCATCGGTACGCCTATCTGATTGTTCATGTTTTTATCGGTCTTGAGCACGGCGAAGCGGCGCGACAGGACGGCGGCGATCATCTCCTTCACGGAGGTCTTGCCGACGCTGCCCGTTATACCGATCACCGGAATGTTCAGCGTGCTCCTGTAGGCGGCGCAGATGCTCTCGAGCGCGTCCTGCACGTCCAACACGACGATGACCGGCCGCGTCTCGCCCTCCGGCGCTCTCTGCGCGAGACAGCAGACGGCGCCTCTGTCGAAGGCCGCCGTAATATAATCGTTCCCGTCCGCCCTTTCGCCCTTGAAGGCCACGAAGAAATCCCCCGGCTCGACAGCCCTGCTGTCTATTACCACCTTGCCGAGCACCGCGTCGCAGCCGCTCTCGCAGCTGAGAACGCCGCAGCTCGCCTCGGCGGCCGATTTAATCGTCATCCCGTTCATAATTGTGACTGTTCCTTTCGTTTCGCTTCAAGGCGCAAAAGCCCGGCAAAGGGAAGATCCTTGACTGCGCAGGCTTTCGCCGCCGCTCCGGCGGCGGGAAACGCCTTATCTTAATGAAGCACGAGCCTGTTCCAAGCTTCATCGCCTCAGGCACGAAGTATAACATAATCGCACCCGTTATGCCACAAAATTATGGGAGAAAATGTCGAGCGCGGGATATTTTTGCTCCCGGGCGGCGGGGCTTTTGATACCTGCGTTTTTTCTTAAAAAAGTAGTGCATATGCGTCCGCGCTGTGTTATAATGTATTTTACGAGTTTAAAAATAAAGGAAATATTGCTATGAATTACGTTGTGGTGGATCTGGAGTGGAATCAGGCGATGAGCTCCAAATCCTCCGTCTTTAACAAGCTGCCCATCCATCTGCGCGGAGAGATAATCGAAATCGGCGCTGTAAAGCTCAACGAGGATCTGAGCCTCGGCGAGGAGTTCACCATAGACGTCAAGCCCGTCTATTTCAGGCGAATGCACTACAAGGTCAAAAAGATAACCGGCTTCGACAAGGACCGGCTCGCGCAGGGCTTCACATTTCCCGACGCGATGGAGCGTTTTCGCGAGTGGTGCGGGGACGATGTGACCTTCATAACCTGGGGCTGCGACGACCAGGGCATCTTCGAGCAGAACATAATCATCCACGATCTCGATTGGGACTGGATAGCGGGCTGGGTCAACCTCCAGCTCATCTATAACCTTCAGACCGGCGGGGACAAAAACCAGAAGTCCCTTGCGAGCGCCATGGAGCATTTTGAGATAGAGCAGACGCGCGTCGCGCATGACGCGCTGGGCGACGCCTTCAACACCGCGCTCGTCTGCACGAAGCTCGACATGCCGGACGGTATGCGCCTCTACCCGGAGGCCGGAAAGATCCTTGCCGCGCGGATGCCGAACAATAAGGAGCCCTCCGACGCCACCGGCGCGGAGCCCTTCCTGCACGAGACCTTCGAGTGCTTCGACAGCAAGGCCGCCGCCTTTGCGGACGCACAGCTTGCGGGGCTCGCCTGCCCGGACTGCGCTGCGGCGCTCAAGGGCGGCAAATGGGTCAACCAGGGCGACCAGCGCTATATGAACGTTTTCAGCTGCGCCGAGCACGGGGTGTTTCTGGTTCGCGTGAAGTTTCGCAAGTGCGACGACAACACCTGGGTCGCCAACAAGCTCGCCTACAGGGCGGACGAGGAGATGCTCGACTTCTACAAGGCCAAGGCCGTTCAGGCTCGCCGCCGGAGCCGCGGACACTCTCAGCGCAAGAACAGACCGGCAAAATAACACAGCTAAATCAAGGCGCGCTGCCGCCTGACGGAAAAATCGTTACCGATCGTCCCGTCAGGCTGCAGCGCGCCATTTTTTTGCCGTTTCTCAGTCGAGGATGTCCTTGAGTTCCTTTCCGTCCGCAGTCAGAACCGCCTTGTCTCCCTCATGGGAGAGCTTATAATCCTCCGCTCCGGCGCCCGCCCCCAGCAGCTCCTCCGTCTCGAATTCAGACTGTCCGCCGTTAGTGACGAAAACTATCTCCTCTATGCCCATGTTGGAGAGGAGCTTCAGGTCGTTGAGGCTTCCGGTGAGCACCGCCGTGTCGTAGGCGGCCTTTATCGTCAGCTTTCCGTCCGATATGGAGGCTGAATAGGGCAGGTCATTCCCCTTTTCATCCGTCACGCGGTAGAGCGGCAGATACTTGACCTCTCCGTTTTCCACGACCGTCTCAACGAGCGTGAGATTGGTGGGCTTTCCGTCCTTATCCAGATGCATGTTGATAAAAGCCTTCAGCCCCTCTATGTCCGAGCCCTTGACGCCGTTTATCGTGGCGCCCTTGGCGATGACGAAAGCGCCGTTTTCCGAATCGTGGCTGCTCTCGTAGCTGTCTCCGATATATCCCGTTCTGCCGTCGATTTTTTTGCCGTATTCATCGGCGACGCCCGTAAATACTCTGGCACTGTCGATGATCATTATGGTTCCGGTCATATAGCTGGGATCGTCCGAGCCGATGGCCGCAGCACGCTCACCGGCATAGGCGTATACCGTGGCCTTGTCGCGGATAATTATGGCGCCCGCCATCAACTTATCCTCGCCGGAGCCTATTCCAGTGCCCTCATCTTCTCCGATGGCTGTCACGTTCGCGTTCCCGCCGATTATGACCGAGCCGCGCTTGCCAATGTAACCGTTCTCGCCCGCGCCTATGCCCGCGCCGTCATTAGCGCTGCGCGCGCGGACCCGGGCGTTTCCGTCGATGAGCACCGTTCCGGAAAGCTCGGCAGATTCTCCGGCGCCGATGCCGACGCCGTCAAAATCGCTGTAAGCGTCTACATCGGCGTTGCCGGTGATATGTATCGTCCCGGTCATGTCGCCGTCCTCGCCGGAGCCAATGCCCGCGCCGTCCCAGTTACTCTCCGCATCCACCTTCGCGCTGTCCTTTACGGTAATGCTCCCGGTCATGTCGCCACCGTAGCCTGAGCCGATGCCCGCGCCGTCGTCGTTGGCATAGGCGACGACCGTCGCGTTTCCGCCGATGGTTATGGAGCCGGACATATCCTCGCCATCGGTCGAGCCTATGCCGGCCGCATAAGTGCCGTTATTATATGTCTCCGCTTCAAGCTTGCCGTTTCCGCTTATGGTCAGGTCTCCGTCCGTGACATGTACCGCCGGTGCGTCCACTGATACCAGAGTGTTTTCTCCCTCCACGATAAGCCCGGCCGTGGCGGAGCCGACCTCTACAGCCGATCTGCCGTCGGTCTGGATGTTCGCGCCTTTAAGCGTCAGCTCTGCGGAGGAGCCCTCGGCGGAGCTGACCGTGACGTTATTGGCGGAGGCTGTGGTCGAATCTCTGTTCGTTATGACAGGCGCTGAATCCTGCTGTGAGTTGCTGCCCTGCGAGACCGTCTGCCCGCTGCTCGACGCCGAGACCTGTATATCCCCGTCCTCAATGTACCAGGTCGCGGCGAAGGCCGTGGTCGGCAGAAGACACACAGCCAGCAGTATCGCCAGAAACGATGCAGCAAATTTTTTCATTTTACACCACTTTTTTAAAAAAAGGGATCACGAAAACGCGATCCCTTCAGTCTTACTTATTCTTTTGCTCAGTTATGGCGGCGCTTCCTGCCGAAGACCACGGCGGCGCCCATGCCGAGCACGGACAGCGCGGCGAGAGTCGCCCAAAGGGCGGCGTTGCCGTCATCCCCGGTCTTGGGGGTGGTGTTCTTCTTGACCCAGAGCGCATACAGCGTCACATCGCCCTTGAGCTCGACGGTATCGCCGGGCTGGAATTTGGCATAGCCGGACTTGACGTCGGACCAGCCGCAGAAGACCATGTCTCCGTTGGTGGGGCAGGTGCTGCTGATGACCAGCTTGCCGCTGCCGCTGCGGGTCTGGACGGTCTGCTTGGCAGGCGCGCCCGTGCCGCCGTTGGCGTCATAGGTCAGGGTGAAGGTGACGAGCGGGTTCTGCTCCCATACGGCGTACAGGGTAATGTCAGCCTCGGCCTTCAGGGTGTCTCCGGCCTTGAATTCAACGGCTCCTGTCGCGCTGGTGCTCCAGCCCTTAAAGCTGTACTCGGCGCGGGTCGGGGCAGTTGAGGAGACGGTGAAGCTCGCAAGACCGGCGGCTTCGTCGATGGCCTTGGTCTCGGCCGGGAGGGAGCCCTCGCCGCCGTTGACGTTATAGGTCAGGGTGACATAGTTCTGGAGAACGTCGGCCTTATCGTCCCCGTCCTCGTCATAGCCGTAAACAGCCTGCACGGCGAGGTTGGAGTTGGTGATATTGACCTGTGTGAGCAGCGCGGGAAGCTTGTCGAACTCTCCCTTGCTGTAGATGGTCTCGGGGGTGAGGGCATATGCCACGGGTGCATTCACCGCCACGGGGGTCATCAGCGTCCAACCGGCGAAAACGACCTTCTTGCTGTTCGCGTTTTCATGGGTGGGGCGATTGCCCATATCCAGCCGATAGTCGGACTGAGGGAGGAGGCCGCTGACTGTGCCGGGGCCGCCGGTGCCGCCCGCGGGATCATATACGATAGAGAAGGTGTCCTCGTTGACGTCGGGCTTGCCGTTGCTGTTCTCATCGTAGCTCCAGGCCGCGTAGGCGACGATGTTGCCCGTCGCGAAGGTCGCCTCGGTGATGTAGGCGGGCGCGGTATCGCCCTTGGCGAGGATGGCGCTCTGCTGTGCGGCGGTCCAGCCGGCAAAGACGACCTTCTTGCCGTCGGCGTCGGCATGGGTGGGCGCCACGGAGCTTGCCAGCTTGACCGTTTTGCCCGTCACATACTTATGGCTGTCAACGGGTACGCTGGATGCGTCGCCGCCGTTGGCGTCATAAGTCAGGGTATATTTCGTCTCGTTGACGTCGGGGAGGCCGTCGCCGTTTGTATCATAGCCCCAGGCCGCGTAGACGATCTTATTGGCGTTCATGTCGATAGTGGTGATATAGGCAGGCGCGGCGTCGTCGGCCGAGAGGATGGAGCCGGTCGCGGCCGCGGTCCAGCCGGCGAAGACGACAGCCGTTCCTTTGTCGTCAGCGTGGGTGAGCGTTCCGGGATAATTCAGGACGTAGCCGGTCTGCTCTGGAATATTCTCTACGGTTGCGACATCCTCTGTGCCGCCATTAGTATCGTATGTGAGGCTGTATAGATTCGGGGTGGCGGGGATGGTCTCGGTGTACTCATAGCCGCAGACGCTGCACTTCCAGGTCTTGCTGCCGGCGGCGGTGCTTGTGGGCGGGGTATAGGCGCTCTGCTCAAAGCTGCAATCCCCAGTCTCGGTATGGGACGCGTCGTTGGCGCAGACGCGTGTGTGGGTGGAGGGAGCGGAGCTCGCGTTGTGCGCCCAGGCGCCCCAGCTGTGGCCGAGGGCGGGGATGGGCTCGCTCTTCGTCTCGCCGCAGAGGCAGGAGTAGTTGATCGCGCCGGCGGTCTCGCAGGTGGCAGCCGTGCGGCCGGATTCTGTCCAAATATGCTTGTCATTGCGCTCGAGATTGATGGTTAATACCGGGTCGCGAAGCACCAGATTCTTATCGGCAAAATAGTTCGCGGTCATGCTCGATCCGGTGCTGTTGGCGTTGGGCAGGGTGACCGAGAAGCCGGTGTTGCTGGTGAGTGAGCTGTTGGTGAGCTTGAAATGGCCGGTAACGCTCGAATTGAGGGTGACCGTCAGATTGTTAAGCCCCCATTTCATGTTCTGCGTGCTGGATGCGAGCTGCCTGTCGCCTGATTTCACGACGATCTGGACATCCGTATTCCCCAGGTCGGTAGGAATGGCTTTCTTAAAGGTGGCGGTCAGATAGTCGCCGACCGAGGCGTCCGCCGCCGCGAAGGTCGGCAGAAGCGTCACTACCATCAGCAGCACAAGGAGCGTTGACAGCAGTCTTTTTGTTGTAGTTTTCATTGTTGAACCCCTTTCATTGTCCAAAAGATATCGAGCCAAATCTCAGCATGACCCCCCAGCCACGCCGCCTCAAGCAAAAAGTGTTCATACGCTTTCATACACTTTGACAATATTATATAATCATCTCTCCTGAAATGCAAGCCCTGATTGAGCAACATATTGAAATTAAGAATTTAAGTTCCGGCCGCGTACACATTATCTTGTGCGAGCGTCCGAAAAGAGCTTCCGTCTCAGGCTTTGGCCTCAAAATAGCCCCTCGCGGCCTCTGCGTCGCGTTTTATCTGGGCGGAAAGCTCCTCAAAGCCGTCGAACTTCTTCTCCTCGCGCAGGAAGCTGTAGAACTCTACCCGCGCCTGCCGTCCGTAGAGATTGCCGGAGTAGTCGAGCAGGTGGCTCTCGACGTTGACGCGGTTATTGTCGCTGACTGTCGGCCGGACGCCGACGTTCGTCACCGCGACATAGCCGCTGCCGTCCTCGAGAAACACCTTCGCCGCGTAGACGCCGTGTCTCGGCACTATCACGCCCTCCGGGAAGTACATGTTTATCGTGGGCGCGCCCATCTTCGCGCCGAGATGATAGCCGGAATGCACGGTGTCGGCGAGCATATGCGGGTGGCCGAGATAGCGGTTGGCCTGCTCCATGTCGCCCGCGGCGATGAGGGTGCGGATATAGGTGGAGCTGATGACGCGGCCGTCAAGCGTGACCGGCGGGATGATATCGCAGCCGATGCCGCGCTGCGCGCAGTAGTCCCGCAGGCGCTCCGCCGTACCCTCTCCCCTGTAGCCGAAGCAGAAATCGTGCCCGACGACTATCCAGCAGATGCGGAGCTCCTCAATGATAGCGTCGATAAACTCTTTCCAGGGCATACGCATAACATGCTGGTTAAAGTGGATGAAGACCACGTTGTCTATGCCAAACTCCCGGCGGATTATATCCTCCCGCCCGATCGGGCTGTTTATGAGCGGGACCTCTTTGCCGAAGACCAGATTGTCCGGGTGCACGTCGAAGCTGAGCACGGACGGGCTCGCGCCCTCCTGCGCCGCGCGCTCCTTCGTCTTGTTGAGCAGCGCCGCGTGTCCAAGATGGACGCCGTCGAAAAAGCCCAGCGCTATAGCTCTCTTTATCTCTGCCATCTATGCCTGTACCTCGAAAAAATTTTTTATCGTTTTCAACACGCCGTTCTTCGCGGCGCAGAGCGCAAGGAATTCGCCCCCGGCAGAATACACGCGGTACTCCCCGTCCGGCAGCGCTGTCTTGAGCTCGCTTCCGCAGCGGAGCCGCTTTTCCTCCGCCGCGCCCGCCGTATACCGCGCCGCCGAGGGGAAAAGGCTGTCTATCGGCAGGAGCAGCTTTTCGGCCTCCCCCGCGTCCGCCGCGCGCTGCACCTCGGCGAGCGTATGCGCGTTATCTATCGAAAATTCGCCCGCGCGTATCCGCCGCAGCGAGCTCATGCAGCCGCCGCAGGAGAGTGCGTCGCCGATATCGCTGCACAGGGTGCGGATATAGCTGCCCTTGGAGCAGCTCACGTCGAGGATGAAGTCGTCCCCGTCGCGGCCTGTCAGCTCGAGGGAATATATCGTGATATCGCGCGGCTTTCGCTCCGCCTGCCCGCCCCTGCGGGCTATCTCGTAGAGCCGCTGTCCGTTCACCTTTACGGCGGAGTACATCGGCGGCAGCTGGCTTATCACGCCGCGAAAGCTCTCCAGCGCGCGCGTCAGCTCCTCCGCGGTCACGGCGCGGTCGCTGCGCGACAGCTCCCGGCCGGTCACGTCCTGCGTGTCCGTAGACAGACCCAGCCGCAGCCCGGCGATATAGCGCTTGGAATGACTCTCTGCAAACTCCGCCGCCCGCGTCGCCCGGCCGACAAAGACGACCAGCAGCCCGGTGGCCAGCGGGTCGAGCGTGCCGGAATGGCCGATGCGGCGCTCATGGAGGATGCCCCGGAGCTTCGCGACGACGTCGCTGCTGGTCCAGCCGGAGGGCTTGTCTATGAGCAGGATGCCTGTCATTTCCAGACCTCGTCTATGACGTCCATCAGCATCTCGCGCGCCTTGTCCGGCGATTTGGCGATATTGCAGCCGGCGGCCATGGCGTGTCCCCCGCCGCCGAAGACGGCGCAGATATCGCTGCTGCTGACCTCGGGATTCGAGCGGACGGATATCTTGCTCGTCCCGTCCTCAAGCTCCTTGATGGTAATGCTGACGACATTGCCCTCGGCCCGCCCCGCGAGCCCCGCGAGATCGTCGCAGTCGTCCTCGGTGGCGGAGCAGTCCTCGAGCATCTCGCGCGTTATCGTCGCCACGGAGATCTTCCCGTCGCGGTAGAAGGTCATGCCGGAGTATATCAGCCCCTCCAGCTTCATGCGCGCTCTGGACATTCTCCGGAAGAACACCGTGCTTATCTCCCTGTTGTCCGCGCCGAAGCGCAGCAGCTCCGCCGCCGCGGAAAAGGTCTTCGCGGAGGTGTTGGCATACTGGAAGCAGCCCGTATCCGTCGTCACGGCGATATACAGCAGCGTCGCCTCCTGTTTGCTGGGCGAGCCGCACATGGCCTTTATCAGGTCGAGCACTATCTCCCCGCAGGAGGAGCGGTCGTCCCGGATCAGCTCCCGCGCGGCGTAATGCGAATTAGTCGGGTGGTGATCGACGCAGAGGTCGGCCTTCCCCGTGAAGCCCTCGGCGAACATGCTGTCCGTCGCCGCGTCCACGGCGACGGTGTACTCCCCCTCAAAGCCCTCCGGGGCAAAAAACTCCTCCACATAGGGGCGGAGATTCTTTATGACGGCGCGGTTCGGATAGAGCCAGGCCGTCTTGCCTGTCCGGCGCAGGGCGCTGCACAGGGCGGCGGCGCTGCTCATCGTGTCCCCGTCCGGGTTCTTATGGGTCAGCAGCAGGATGTTGTCATGCTCCGCAAGGAGCTTTGCGCAGTCCTTGAAGTTCATGTCAGTCCTCCCCTTTTTCAGCCTCATCGCGCTCAATGTCGAGGGAATTGATGACCTGGCTGATGTGCGCGCCGTACTCTATGCTGTGGTCTATCTCGAAGACCAGCTCCGGCGTATAGCGCAGCTCCATGGAGCGGCCGAGCTCACGGCGGAGCCAGCCGGAGGCCGACTTGAGCCCCTTTTTGAATTCCTTCTCGTCCTTCATGCCCAGCACCGACAGCCATATCTTGGAATAGCGCAGATCGCCTGTCGTCTCCACGCGGGTGACGCTGATCATGCCCTGCTGTACGCGGGGGTCCTTCACGTCGCGCAGCAGCGAGGAGATGACGCGCTGTATATCGTCGTTGGTTCTGGCGAGTTTGTTTGATGACATTTTCTTTCCGTTCCTTCCCTAAGTCTGTCAAAGGGGGCTGCCGCAAAACGGCGCGCGGACGTATCCGCCCGCTTTGACCGTTCTGCGGCAGCCCGGGGTGTGTTTTATCAGACGATCTGCTCCATAACGAAGCACTCTATGACGTCGCCCTGCTTGATATCGTTGAACTTTTCGAGCTGCATTCCGCACTCGTAGCCGCTGGCGACCTCCTTGACGTCGTCCTTGAAGCGGCGCAGGGACGCGAGGCTGCCCTCGTGCACGACGATATTGTCGCGCAGAACGCGCACGTCGCAGCCGCGCTGTATCTTCCCGTCGGTGCAGTAGCAACCGCAGACGGTGCCGACCTTGGAGACCTTGTAGGTCTCGCGCACCTCGGCGTGGCCGATAATGGCCTCCTTGAACTTCGGGGCGAGCATACCCTTCATGGCGGCCTCTATCTCGTTGATGCAGTCGTATATGACGCGGTACATGCGCATATCCACGTTCGCGCGGACGGCGCTGTCTCTGGCGGCGTTGTCCGGCCTGACGTTGAAGCCGACGATGATGGCTCCGGAGGTGGCCGCGAGCATGACGTCCGACTCGTTTATAGCGCCGACGCCGCTGTGGATGACCTTGACGCGCACCTCGTCGTTGGATATCTTCTCGAGCGAGACCTTGACAGCCTCGGCCGAGCCTTGCACGTCCGCCTTGACGATGATGTTGAGCGTCTTCATCTCCCCGGCCTGGATCTGGCTGAACAGATCCTCAAGGCTGACCTTCTTCGTGCCGGTGAAGGAATTGCTCGCCGTCTGCGCGCGGCGCTCGTCGGCAAGCTCCTTGGCCATGCGCTCGTCGGCCACGGCGTTGAACACGTCGCCCGCGACGGGAACCTCCGGCAGACCGGATATCTCGACAGGCATGGAGGGGCCGGCCTCGGTGACTCGCTGACCCTTGTCGTTTATCATCGTGCGCACCTTGCCCACGGTGGAGCCGGCGATGACGATATCGCCGAGCCTGAGCGTGCCGTTCTGGACGAGGACGGTCATAAGCGGGCCGCGTCCCTTGTCGAGGCGCGCCTCTATGACCGTGCCCTTCGCGGCGCGGGTGGGGTTGGCCTTCAGCTCCTGCACCTCGGCGAGAACGACAAGGTTTTCGAGCAGATTGTCGATACCCATGCCGGTCTTGGCGGAGATGGGGCAGATTATGGTATCGCCGCCCCAGTCCTCGGCGACAAGGTCGTATTCGGTGAGCTGCTGCTTGATGCGGTCGGGATTCGCGCCGACGGTGTCCATCTTGTTTATGGCCACGACCACGGGGATGCCCGCGGCCTTGGCGTGGTTGATGCTCTCAATGGTCTGCGGCATGATGCCGTCGTCCGCCGCGACGACTAGTATCGCGATATCCGTCACCATCGCGCCGCGGGCGCGCATGGAGGTGAAGGCCTCGTGACCCGGGGTGTCGAGGAAGGTTATCGGGCTGCCGTTTATCTCGGTGGTATACGCGCCTATATGCTGCGTGATGCCGCCGGCCTCGCCGGAGACGACGTTCGCATGGCGGATATAGTCGAGCAGGGAGGTCTTGCCGTGGTCAACGTGACCCATGACGACCACGACCGGCGCTCTGGGTACGAGCTCCTCCTCGCTGTCCTCGTGGATGTCGATGAGCTTATCCTCGACGGTGACGATGACCTCCTTCTCGACCTTGCAGCCGAGCTCCATCGCGACGAGCGCGGCGGTGTCATAGTCGATTATGTCGGATATGGAGGCGAAAACACCGCTCTTGAAGAGCCGCTTTATGACGTCGGAGGCGGTCTTCTTCATGCGGGAGGCGAGCTCGCCCACGCTTATCTCGTCGGGAATGGCCACCTTGAGCTGCTGCTTCTTGGCTATCTCAAGCTGGAGGCGGTTCATCTTGTCCCGCTCCTCCTGACGGCGCTTGGCCGAGGCGACCTGCTGGTTGGGGCGCTGCTTGGGCTTGTTGTTTATCTTTTCCTTCGCGCCGCGGCGGTTATTATCCTTCGCGCGGGAGCCGGCCATATCCTCGAACTTCTCGTTGTACTTCTCGATATTGACCGCCGCGCCTCCGCGGGTATCGACGACGCGCTTCTCGGCCACCTGGCGCGGGACGTGCGGCTTCTCCTTCTTGTCGCCCTCCGGCTGCGCGGCCGCGGCGGGAGCCTGCGCCGCTGTGGCGGCGGGCTTTGCGGCGTCCTGTCTCGCGGGAGCCTGCGCCGCGGGTGCGGCGCTCTTCGCGGCGGGGACGGCGCTCTTTACGGGGGCGGGCGGTGCCTTCGGCGTCACCTTGAACACCTCCTCGAGACTGTCCACCTGATTGTGCTGGGTCATATAGTCGAAAACAATGTCCAGCTCGTTATTCTCAAGGACCTGCATGTGGTTCTTCGGCGGCGCCACATAGTCGGTGAGTATCTGGGAGATCACCTTTGACGTCACGTTGAAGTCCTTTGCCACCTCGTGTATCCTGTATTTAATCATGCTCATGCGTTAGTCCTCCTTTTACCGATCCTCTTGTTTCTCTCATGCGCCGCCGCTTCCGTCCTGCGTTTGCCGGCTTTTAGAAAGCGCTGCGCCGTCTCCGCCGCCTGTCCGGCGTAATCGTCCGGCCAGCTCTCGGCGAGCAGCTTCATCAGGGCGTTGGCAAAGCCCATGTCGGTCACGGCGGCCATGGAGCAGCCGCTCGCCCCGACGCCGGCCGACACCTCTTCCTTGGTGAACGGCAGCCGTATCATCTGCACGCCGCGCCCGGCCGCAAAGCCCTCGGCCCTGTGCCGCGCGTTATCCGACGAGTCCGCCGCGAGCAGAAGCAGCTTCGCCTTTCCGCCTCTCACGGCGGCGCCGGTGTTGGTCTCACCTATCTCAATGGCGTTCGCCTTTCGCATGAGGCCAAGCAGGCTAAGTATCTTTTCGCTCATACTCCGGCCTCCATTTCTTCATTGAGCTTGTCGTAGACCTCCTGCGGTATCTGCGCGGAAAACGCCCTCTCGAGCGCTCTGGCCTTTACCGCTTTCCTGAGGCAGTCCGGGTCGGGGCAGATGTACGCGCCCCTGCCGTTGGCCTTGCCCCTGAAGTCCAGGCTTATCTCTCCCTCCGGGGAGCGCACGACGCGGATAAGCTCTTTCTTGGGTTTCATTTCGCGGCAGCCCAGACACTGCCGCATCGGGATCTTCTTCGGCATATCGCTGCCGCCTCCTTCGCTGTGTTGTCGTTTATCCTCCTGAGGTCAGGCCTCCGTCCCGGATTCGGACTCGGGCTTTATGTCTATCTTATATCCGGTCAGCTTGGCCGCGAGCCGGGCGTTCTGCCCCTCCTTGCCGATGGCGAGGGAGAGCTGGGAATCCGGGACGATGACGCGGCAGCTCTTGCCGTCCTCGAGCATGGTCACGCTGACGACGTCCGAGGGGGACAGCGCGGCCGCGATGTATTCCTCCGGGGTCTCGCTGTACTTGATGATATCGATCTTCTCGCCGCCGAGCTCGTTGACGATGCTCGCCACGCGCCCGCCCTTCGGGCCGACGCACGCGCCGATGGGATCGACGTCCGCGTCGGAGGACCAGACGGCCATCTTCGTGCGGCTGCCCGCCTCGCGGGCTATGGACTTTATCTCGACCGTGCCGTCGAATATCTCCGGCACCTCAAGCTCGAACAGGCGCTTTACAAGGCCGGGGTGCGTGCGGCTGATGAGCACCTGCGGGCCGCGAGTGGAATTTCTCACCTCGACGACATAGACCTTGATGCGGTCGCCCTCATTGAGCGCCTCGGTCTTGATGCGCTCGTTCGGGGCGAGCATGGCCTCCGTATACTCGCTGTTGGAGGCGATGCGGATGGAGACGCTGCCGTTTCTCTGCTCCACATGGGAGACGACGCCGGTGAGTATCTCATGCTCCTTGGAGGTAAATTCCTCGTATATTATGCCGCGCTCCGCCTCGCGGATGCCCTGGATGATGACCTGCTTTGCGGCCTGCGCGGCGATACGGCCGAATTTCTTGGTCTCCACGGGCACGGGGACGATATCGCCCTCCTTCACGCGGCGGCTGAGCTTGTGCGCGGATTCTATATTTATCTCGTGAGAGGGGTCTGTCACCTCGTCCACGACCGTCTTGTTGACGTTCATCTCGATGCGCTTTTTCTCCTCGTCGAGGATTATCTCGACATTGTCCTCGCACTCGGGATTGTCGCGGCGAAAGGCGGCCAGCATGGCCTGCCTGATCTTGTCGTACATATAGCCTCTGGGGATGCCCTTCTCTCTCTCGATATCCGCTACGGCTTCAAAAAATTCTGCGTTCATTTCAAATCTCCATTCTGTGTTGTAAGACCCTATATGGATACGTGCAGCCGGACCTGCGCCGTCTGCGCCCCGGTGAAGCTCAGCGTCTCCCCGCCGGCGGAGGAAATTGCGACGGCTCCGCCCTCATACCACAGGAGCTTCCCGACGAAGACCTTGCTGCCGTTGAGCGGCTGATATAGCCTGACCTCGACCTCGCTGCCCATAAAGGCCTCAAAGTCCGACGGGCGCTTGAGCTCCCGCTCCGCTCCCGCCGAGCCCACCTCGAACACGTAGCTGTCGGGAATGGGGTCCGCCTCGTCGAGCATGGGGTCGAGCCTGCGGCTGATGCGCTCGCAGTCGTCTATCGAGACGCCGCCCTCTTTATCTATATATATCCTCAGATACCAGCTCCCGGCCTCGCGGAGATACTCCACGTCCCACAGGGAGCAGCCCTCTTCCTCGACCACGGGTCTCGCCAGCTCGCACACTTTTTCCGTTACTTTACTCATTCTCCGCTCACTTCCAAATATAATTCCCTCCCCGGCAAAAGCGCGAAAAAGCGCCTCTCGGGGCAAAAGCCTCACAAAAAAGAGTGGGTCGCAACCCACTCTGACTTAACCATAATCCTTACCTTACCGATAATAACACCATATCATGTATATTGCAAGGGTTTTTTGTCCCCCCGGCACAAAGATTTCGCCGCGAGGCGCGTCCCCCGTCCCGCCCCGGCGGGATATGGCGCGCGCACACGCGGGGTGTGCCCATGCGGGGTGCGTCACAGGTGGCGAATACATAAATCTATCCGGGCAAAGCTGGCTTGCCCGGATAGAAAAGGTCAATATTCAAAGTCGGGGACGTAGTGCGAATAGAACTCCTCGTAGCAGAGACCCTGCTCCATGATGAAGGTCGCGGCCTCGACGCCGACGTAGCGGTAATGCCAAGGCTCGTCCCAGCCGGTGAGCAGGAGCTTGCGGGTCGGGTAGCGCTTGATGAAGCCGTACTCCGCGCAGTGCGCGTCGAGCCAGGCGTAGAAGTCCTGGTTCATGTTCTCGTACACGAGCTTGCTGTAGCTCTTGTCGTACAGGTCTACCGCGAGGCCGAGCTGATGCTCGCTGCTGCCGGGGTACATGGTGATGGACTTCGCCTCCTCGGCGGCCTCCTGATATATCGGGTCTGTATAATCGACCTGCGTACCGCCCGCCTTTTCATAGGCGATCTGGCTCGCCTTGCCGTTGAAGAGCTGCGCCTGATACGAATAGGTCCGGTACGCGCCGCCGACATACACCGAGAAGCCGGCGTCCTGCATGGCCTGAAGCAGCTCCTCGAGCTGCGGCAGCGCGGCGGTGCTGAAATACATGTAATTCGTTATGCTGATCTTCGACACCTCCGGCTCAAAGGTGGAGGTGAGCAGATTGTCGCCGTTGACAATGGAGTACTGCGGGAGCGTGATGTCGATATCCGGCCAGATATTCACCGTCGGCTCGGGCGTCTCCTGCGCGTTCGGGTCGGAGAAGGACACGCTGTCGCTGCTGATATAGGCGCCGTCCACGCCGCCGAAGATGACGTTCGTTTTCCTGTCCATGCGCGAAATGACGATAGTGTACAGCACGAGGCAGAGCGCCGCCATGCTGATTATCCAGAGCACTTTTTTCTTTCTCATACCTCGCACCTGCCTTTGCTACAGGATTATAGCACCAAATTGTTACAATTTCAAGTACGGGGTAAGGCGGCTCAGACGTCGTTCGCGCTCAGGTCGTCGAGGGATTCCCGCCGAACGGCCACACGGCTCTCCCCGCCGCGCAGCAGCACCACCGGCGGGCGCGGGACGCGGTTGTAGTTTGAGGCCATGGAGTAGTTATATGCCCCCGTCGTGCACACCGCGGCGATATCGCCCCGGCGCACGCTCTCGGGGAGGAAAATATCCGGCTGGATAATATCCCCGCTCTCGCAGCAGCGGCCAACGAGGGAGCAGTGGAGCTCCGCCCTCTCGTCCATCCGGTTCGCGATATGGCAGGTGCAGCGCGCGCCGTACAGGGCGTAGCGCGGATTATCCGTCATGCCGCCGTCTACTGAGACGTAATTTTTATAGTCCGGTATGCGCTTTACCGAGCCTACCGTATAGAGCGTCATCCCCGCGTCGGCGACGATGCTCCTTCCCGGCTCCATGAACACGTCCGGCGGCTCCACGCCGAGGCGGGCGCACTCCCCGTACACGACTTTTGCGACCTCGCCTATCTTCGCGGCTATGTCCACGCTCCCGTCGGCCTCCGCATAGCGCACTCCGTAGCCTCCGCCGAGATCCAGCTCCCGCGCCAGATAGCCGTGCTCGTCTCTCATGCGGGCCATGAACGCTATCATCACGGCCGCGGCGCGCTCGAACACGTTCTCGCGGAACACCTGCGAGCCGACATGGCAGTGAAAGCCCGCAAGCTCGATGTTTCTCAGGCTCAGGGCGAGCAGCGTTATCCGCTCGGCCTGCCCCGTCTCTATCGCGCTGCCGAATTTGGAGTCCACCTTGCCGGTGCTTATCGCCTCATAGGTGTGCGGGTCTATGCCCGGCGTCAGGCGGAGCAGCACCCTCTGCCTCATGCCGAGCTCCGCCGCCGTCTCGTCTATCCGCAGCAGCTCCTCCTCACAGTCCACCACAAAGCAGCCGACGCGGCTGTCCATGGCGTAGCGTATCTCGGCGTCGGTCTTGTTGTTGCCGTGAAAGCAGGCGCGGCCGAGGTCGAAGCCCGCGCGGCGCGCGGTCGCTATCTCCCCGGCGGATACGAGATCCGCGCCCATGCCCTCCTCGCGCATTATGCGGTAGATATCCGTGAAGGAGCAGGCCTTGCTCGCATAATACGGCAGCGAGCGGGGGCTGAAATACTTTCTGAACGCGGCGGTATACACGCGGCAGTTATGCCGTATCCTGTCCTCGTCCATCAGATACAGCGGCGTGCCGTATTCCCTCGCGAGCTCTGTCGTGCTCTGTCCGGCGAACAGCAGCGTACCGCCGGACACGCCTATGTTTTCACATATCATCAGCTGTTTTCTTCTCTCCGAAAGATTTTCACATCGCAAAGCCGAGTATCACATACAGCGCCAGCGATATCGCGGCGTATATCGCCGCATAGGGTATCTGGGTCTTGACGTGGTCTATTATGTCGCAGCCGCTGGTGGCGCAGGACATGATGGTCGTGTCGGATATCGGCGAGCAGTGGTCGCCGAAGATGGAGCCGCCGAAGACCGCGCCCGCCACGAGCGGGATATTGTTGCCCATATTTATCGCCATCGGCAGGCAGATGACCGACATAATGGCCATGGTGCCCATGGAGGTGCCGGTGGAGAAGGACAGCAGCATACACAGCAGGAAGCTCAGCGCGGGCAGCAGCGACGGGGACAGGACGCCCATAAACACGCTCGTCAGATAGTTGCCGGTGTCGAGCGACTTGACAAGGGAGCCCATGGTGAAGCCGAAGAGCAGTATCGCGGCGACGGGGAGCATGGTGCCCATGCCCTTGAACATCTCGCCGATTACCTGGTCAACGGTGAATATCCTCTGCGCCACGCACATCACGCAGATCACCAGCACCGCAATGATGCAGCCCCAGAGGAGGCTCTGCATCCCGGCGCCCTGCGTCGGGTTGCCGTTGCCGGTGACCGTGAGGACGGCGAGGATGGTGACTATCAGCGCGCCCATGGGGACGAACATGGTCCTCGCGCGCGGCGGGCGGTTCTCCGCGGGCGCGCTGTCCGCGGCGGCGGCGCTGCCGTGGCCGGGCTCATCCAGCTCGCCGGTCGCGTTCGCGCGCGCCTCGGCCTTCTTCATGGGGCCGATGTTGATGTTGAACAGCGCCACGGCCAGAGTGCCGAACACGGCGAGGATGCAGTAGAAATTCAGGAAAATGGACTTTAGCAGGACGGAGATGGCCACATCCTCCGCCACGCCGCCTGAGGTGAGATAGCCGGTCAGCGCGGCGAGCCAGCCGCTCAGCGGGAAGAGGACGCACCACGGGGTGGAGGTCGCGTGGATGATAAGCGCCGACTTCTCATGCGGCACCTTCAGCGCGTCGTTGAACGGGCGGGAGACGCTGCCGGTGACCATGCAGCTGAGCGAGCCGGAGGTGAAGATGATGATGCCGAGCAGCCAGGTGAAGAGGTTCGCGCCGCGCTTGGACTTTATGACGGCGCGCTTTCTTATCATGACCTCGGTGAAGCCCTCTATGCCGCCCGACTTCTCTATGAGATATATCAGCGCGCCGATGAGCAGGAAGGAAATGAGCGTGATGGTGTTGCCGTTGCTCTCAAAGGTGTGGATAAAGCTGTAAAAGGTGGCGTTTATGCCGTCGAACACAGCCCAGCCGCTGAGTATCATGGAGCCGAGGAAGATGCCCATGATGAGGGAAATAAACACGTTCTTCGTCACGAGCGCCAGCACTATTGTGAGCAGCGGCGGTATGACCGACCATAATCCGTATTCCATACATTTTCTCCTTTTTGATATATGATTTTACTTCTCTTATTTTCTTACCGCGCGGCCCAAATCGCGCCGCAGCGTCTCCCCGCGCTCCATCGCCGTCTCCCCGCCTATCAGCACATAGTCGATGCCCGCCGGGTGGAGCGTTGGCTCGGCAAAGGTGGCCGCGTCCGCTATTTTCTCCGCGTCGAAGATCACTATGTCGGCGTCCGCGCCGACGTTCAGGCGACCCTTCGTATCAAGGCCGAGCTTCTTTGCGGGCATGGCGGTCATGCGCGCTATCGCGTCGTACAGCGGAAGCTTGCCCTGCCGCACAAAGCCCGCGAGCAGCCGCGGGAACGCGCCCGCCGCCCTCGGATGCCCCTGCCCGTGGCTGAATATCCCGTCGCTCGCGAGCATCACGTTCGGATGCCGGAAGGCGAGATCCACGTCGCCGTCCTTCATCACGTAGCACACGGTCATGCACTGCGGGTCGTCCCGGCGCAGCTCGTCGAAGATCTCCCTCGTGCAGCGCCGGCCCTTGTATTTGCCCTCGCAGAGCTCCACGACGTCGTAGCCGCAGTGATATCTGTCGCGCCAGCCCTCGTCGTAGGTCGTCGAGCCGAGCGTGGTGGAAAAGGCGTAGTACGGGTAGCAGTCGCAGCTCACGTCGAGCCCGTTCATTTTATATTCGTCCGCCATGGCGAGGAAGCGCTCCATCTGCCCGAAGCCCGCCATGCTGCCTATGTGCGACAGCTCTACCGGTATGCCGAGCTCCCTGCCGGTGTCGAGCAGCTCTCTCGCCGCGTCGAACACCTCCTCCGCGTCGGAGCGGATATGGGCGGCGATGAACTTGCCGTCGCGTCGGCACGGCGCCGCTGTGGCGAGCAGCTCCTCCCGGTCGATGCCGGGCACGTATCTTATCCCGTAGGACAGCCCCGCGCAGCCCCTGTCCAGCGCCGTCGCTATCGCGTCCGCCATCGCGGCGCGCTGGCCGGGCGTGGTGTGTGCGTATTTATCCGCCGCGCCCGCCTGCCGCCGGAAGAATTCATGCCCCGCCAGCATACCCACGTTCACCGCCGCGCCGTCCCTGTCCACGATGTCCAGATAGTCGCCGGGGTCGCAGCAGTTTTGCCCGCAGTTGCCGCCGATGGCGGTGGTCACGCCCATGCGGAGCATACAGTTGAATATGGCCTTCTCGGGGTCTGAGTATATCCTGCCGTCGCTCTCCACCGGGTCCTCGTGCATGTGTATGTCCACAAAGCCCGGGCTGACAAGCCTCCCGCGCGCGTCTATCGCGCGCTCGCAGTCCGGCTCCCCGGCCGTGACAGCGGCGATCCTTCCCCCCTCGACAAGCAGATTCAGTTTTGCCATGACCTGATTTGCGGGGTCTATAAGCGTCCCGCCCTTTATCAGCGTCCTCATTATGCAGCAGCTCCCTTCGCGTAAACAAAGCAAAAAGCGGCCGAAGCGTGTGCTTCAGCCGCCAAAATAATCTAAAAAAATTATCAGCGAAAAAAGATAGCACTCCGCGCCCTGCGACAGTCGTCAGGATATTCTCCAGCCGCCCAGCAGACACCCGCTCAAACGGCTCTCCGCTTCGGCAGTTTGCCCTTTCGCGTTCCGTCTCCGGCCTTTGAGGACCTGTGGAACCTTACTTTTGCAGACTGCGCCTCTATCATTGCTTTTTAGCTACTGTAACATCTTTACGGTTTTTCGTCAATGTATTTCTTTAGCCAAAAAAAGAGAGAGCGCTCCGCTCCCGATTGTCTATCCTGCCGGAGCGAGCCTTCCCCCGCCCCGGCGTGCCATTTTGGCGGCGGCGGAGAAAAAGCGCTTGCTATTCTCTTGTTGAGATAGTATAATGTCTGTAGCAGTCTTGAACAGATAATTTATAAGGATCTGAGCCATGATGAAGGACAGAATATATATGTGCGTCGATCTCAAGTCGTTCTACGCCTCGGTGGAGTGCGTGGAGCGCGGGCTCGACCCGTTCAAAACCAATCTCATTGTCGCGGACCCGGAGCGGACGCGCGGCACGATCTGCCTCGCGGCGACGCCCGCGATAAAGGCGCTCGGCGTTAAAAGCCGCTGCCGCGTCTTCGAGATACCGCAGAACATCGAATATATAATGGCGCCGCCGCGCATGGCGCTGTACGTCGATTACTCCGCGCGGGTCTATTCCGTCTATCTCAAGTACGCCGCCCGGGAGGATATACACATCTATTCGATAGACGAGGTGTTTATCGACGTGACCGACTATCTCTCCTACCGCGGGCAGACGCCGAGGGAATTCGCGCTGATGGTGCTGGGCGATATCCGCAGCACGCTGGGGCTGACGGCCACCTGCGGCATAGGCACGAACCTGTATCTCGCGAAGATAGCGCTGGACATCATCTCCAAGCGCGCGGACGACTGTATCGGCATTCTCGACGAGGACAGCTACCGCCGCCTGCTCTGGGATCACCGGCCGCTGACGGATTTCTGGCGCATAGGCCGCGGCACGGAGACCCGGCTCGAGCGCATGGGCATCCTCACGATGCGCGAGGTCGCGCACGCGGAGGAGAGCTTCCTCTACAGAGCCTTCGGCATAGACGCGGAGCTGCTCATAGACCACGCCTGGGGGC
The DNA here is from genome assembly GCA_034933465.1 of Oscillospiraceae bacterium. GTDB lineage: Bacteria > Bacillota > Clostridia > Oscillospirales > Oscillospiraceae > Limivicinus. Next base: position 24,969 of record JAYFNM010000058.1, read on the forward strand.
GCGAGACGGCCACCATGGCCGATATAAAGGCCTACGTGCCCGAGAGCCGCAGCCTGTCGAGCGGGCAGGTGCTGCCCCGCAACTACGAATACGGCGAGGGGCGCGTCATCGTGCGCGAGATGGCGGAGGCGCTCGCGCTGGACATGTTCGGCCAGGGTCTGGTCACGAATTCCATAAATCTCTCTCTCGGCTACTCCTATGCCTCCCCGCGCAAACCCGTCCACGGCAGCGTATCCACCGGCGCGCACAGCTGCTCGGTCAAAAAGCTCGCCGACTGCGCGGTGCTGCTGTACGACAGGATAATGGACCGCTCCGCCCCGATACGGCGGCTGACCGTCGCCTTCGGCGATCTCCGGGAGGACGGCTTCCAGCAGTACGACCTGTTCAGCGAGCCCGCCGCTCAGGAGCGCGAGCGCGGCCTTCAGACCGCCATGCTGGATATAAAGCGGAAATACGGTAAAAACGGGCTCGTAAAGTGCATGGATCTTCTGGAGGGGGCTACCATGATGGAGCGCAACCGGCAGATAGGGGGGCACAGGGCATGAGACAGCGCATGAGCAACGCCGACAGAGCCAAGCAGTTTATGCCCTTCGCGGCGCTCAAGGGCTATGACGAGGCGGTGCGTCTGATGGAGAGCATTGACGTGAAGAAAAAGATACTTGCGGAGGACGCGCAGGCCGAGCTGGACGAAAAGCTGCGCCGCCTGGAGAAGGGCCGCCCCGCCAGGGTGCTGCACTACAGGGACGCGGAGTACCTGAGCACCGGCGGCACGGTGACGAAGATAGACCCCGTGGGTCGCTTTATCGTTCTCGACGCGCAGCGGATAAATCTCGACGACATTCTCGACGTCGCTTTTCCCGGCGACCAGCTCTGAGGCTCCGCCCGGCGCGGAGGTCTGTATTTTTTTTAAAAATCGGATAAAAAAATCCTTTCTTTTTTCCCGCTTGTGATATAATAACAGTTGAACACGGATGGCAGAGTCGGTTTGAAGCGCGGCGAAAGGAAGGGCAGGCACATGAACAGTTATGAAAGAGCGGTCGAGTACTGGCATCAGCAGAAGATCTGCGACGAGGTGCAGCTCGCCGAGACGATAGGCGGGCGCAGCATATATTTCGCATACAACTCCGGCAAGATAGAAAACGACAGCATCACCTACTACGACACGCGCGAGATATTTGAGCACGACGGGGTCTCCTCATATACCGGGGATCTGCGCACGCTCTACGAGATACGCAACTCCAAGGTCGCAAACGACTACTTTTTCTACGCCTACAAGAACAAGCTGCCGCTCGACGGGGTCTTTATCAGGGAGCTGCAAAAGCGCCTGACGATGAACACCTATGATTCCCGGCGCTGGCGGCTCGGCGAGCGCCCCGGCGAATACAGAAAGCACGACGATTTCACCGGCTCGGACAGCGGCGGCGCGGCGCCGGAGAGCATCGAGGCCGAGATGACCGGGCTGCTCGACGAGCTGAAGGATATCGACAGGCACAACGTTTTGACCGCGGCCGCCTACTTCCTGCTGAAATTTGAGAGCATCCACCCCTTTTCCGACGGAAACGGCAGGACGGCGCGCCTCGCGATGGACTACTTCCTCGTGCTCAACGATCATCCGCCGCTCATCATCTGCGAGGAGGACCGCAAGGAGTTCTACGCCGCCATAGAGGCCTGGAGCAAGGCGCAGCAGCTTGAGCCGATGGTGATCTTCCTCAAGGCGCAGACCGCCAAGACCTGGGAGCGGCAATTTGACAGGAGCCGGTCTACGGCCTCCCTTGAGAGCTTTTTGAAATAGCGGCGAAGCGGTCAGGACCGCGCCCTGCATGACATTGCGCAGGGCGCGGTCTTCGTCCCGGCCGCCCTGCGCGGCGCTTTTTTATAGAGGATTTGGGTCCTCGCCCAGCGCCTCGCGCAGCTTTTCAAGGGCGCGCTTTTCGATGCGCGAGACGTAGGAGCGGCTGATACCGCACAGCGCGGCCGTCTCGCGCTGGGTCTTCGGCGCGCCGCCGTCAAGGCCGTAGCGCAGCTTGATTATCGCCGCCTCCCTGCCGGAGAGCGCGCTGCTCACGCACTCGCGCAGCTTGCCGCAGATCTCGTCGCTGCCGACGCGCTCGGCCATATCGTCCTCCTGCGCCACAACGTCTATGACCGACAGGCCGTTTCCCTCCCCGTCCACATCCAGAGCGTCCGAGAGGCTTATGTCCCCGGCCGTTTTTTTCTGCCCGCGGAAATACATCAGTATCTCGTTTTCTATGCAGCGGCTGGCATAGGTCGCAAGGCGCACTCCGCGCTCGGCGCGGTAGGTGTTTATCCCCTTTATCAGGCCTATCGTGCCTATGGATATGAGGTCGTTTATATCCTCGGCCTGAGTGTAATACTTTTTCATTATGTGCGCGACCAGCCTCAGATTGTGCTCCACCAGGGTATTTCTGGCCTCAATATCCCCCTCGGCCCAGCTTGACAGGCAGGCCTGCTCCTCCGCCCTGCCGAGAGGCTTGGGGAAGGAATCCGCGGGCGATATGCGCAGCATGAGCAGCAGGCTGTTCATCAGCAGAAGAAACGCGCTTTCGAGCATCTCGTTCACCCCCGTTCCAGCATATTCCGGGGCGGCAGGTCCAAATTCGCGGCGGCTTGACCGGAACGGAGATTTTTCTCTTCTCTTTCGCGCGCGGCTGTGGTATCCTGTGGAGGATAAATGTGTATTAAACGGAGTGATAACCATAAAAAAGCATCTGTTTCTCGTCGGCCCGTCCGGCGGCGGCAAAACCACCCTGCTTCGCGAGACGCTTGGGGAGAGCCTGGAATATGCCGGCGGCTTTGTGACAGAGCGCGTCTGCGCCGAAGACGGCTCCCTGCTCGGCTTCGAGCTGTACCCCGCCGCGAAGGCCGCCGGCGTTGAGGGCTTCGCGCCGCTGCGTTTTCTGGACTACAGCGTCTCCCCGCCGAAGGCCGACAAGGAGGTATTCCGCGAGGCCGCCGCGAGGATGCTCGACGAGGCGGCCTGCTACCCCTTTTCGATGATAGACGAGTTCGGCGGCTTCGAGCTGCTCGTGCCGCAGTTTCGCAAGGCGCTTGAGAGCTTTCTCTCCTCGGAGCAACCGGTGATCGGCGTGCTCAAGGACATCGACAGCGCGGAGGAGCTGCGCCGGCGCTTCGGGCTCGGCGAAAAATATATCCTGCTGGTCAGGCGGCTCAGGCAGGCGCTCGAGGCCGACCCGGATACCATCCTGCTGCGCAGCTCCGGCCGGGACGACGCGGCGGCGCGGAACATCGTCCGGCAATGGGCGGCGGAATATGCCCGCGCGCAGTACTGAAAAGCCCCGGCGGCGATAAGGAGAAGAATATGCACAGACCCGATGAAGAAATATATTACCACGACCACGGAGACGGACTCGTCCACAGCCACGAGGCGGAGCACGCGCACACCCACACCCAGACCAAGGCCGTGCTGAACCGCCTGTCCAGAGCCATCGGACACCTCGAGTCCGTAAAGCGCATGGTCGAGAGCGGGCGCGACTGCACAGAGGTGCTCGTCCAGCTGGCCGCGGTGCGCTCCGCGCTCGGCAGCACCGCCAAGGTCATACTCAAGGATCATCTTGAGCACTGCGTCTCCGACGGGGGCGCGGACGCCTCCGAGCAGCTTCAGGCGCTCAACGAGGCCATCGACAAGTTCATGTAAAGTTGAAAACAGCCTGCCGCAAAATGCGGCGGGCTGTTTTCATGTCAGTCCCCGTCCTCCTCGCGCTCCGCCTCAAGCCGCCTGTCGGCCGCCTTTTGAAGCGCGATATTGAAGGCCGCGCCGACGAAAATTATCTGGCAGGAGATATAGAGCCAGAGCATAAGGAGGATGACCGACGCGAGGGAGCCGTATATAAGCGGGTACTTCGCCGAGGCGCCGATAAAGATGGAGAAGGCCGCGCTCATCACCACGGCGGCCGCCATCGCGAGCAGCGCGCCGGGAAAGGTCCTGTATTTGTCTATCCGTCTTTTTGACGCGGCGTACACGCCCCAGAAGATCACAAGCACTATCCCCGCCAGCAGCAGGACGCGCAGCCTGCCCCATGTCCGGCTGAAATCTATGACGGGGATGACATTGTTGACCATGGTCAGCACCTCCTGCCCCGTCACAATAACAACGACGGAGAAGTACATCGCGGCCAGAAACACGAGAGAGAACACCATGCTGAGCAGGAAATAGACGAAGCCCTGAAACCGCTGCCCGCCCTGCATCTCCCCTATCGTCGTCTGCAAGGTGCGAATGGCGGCGGAGGACGAGGTTATCAGCACCGTCAGCCCCGCGGCGAGCATCGCCGGGCTGTTGCTCGAGGCGACATGCCGCAGGAATTCCCGCAGGAATTCCGTCGTCTCCGGGGCAAGAAACTTCGCCGCGAAGTCCAGCGCGTCCGACGCGAGAGAGTAGTTTTTGCCGAGGAGCGAATACAGGCAGATTATCAGCGGGAAAACCGTCATCGTCAGATAATACGACAGGGCGGCGGAGGCGCGCGGTATCCTCTTGTCGGAATAGAGGTCGGCAATGTCGCGCGTAACGGCGAGAATATTTCTGAACATCCGCTGTCCTCCTTCTCTGATATCGCCGGCCAATGACCCGAAAAAGCTCCCCTGAGCGGGGAGCTTTTTCTGTCTGTCAGCTCAGCTTACTTTGTATTGAATATCTTGAAAATGCTGTCGAAGGGATCCTCCGCGGGGGCGGAGCCGGCGCTGCTCTCCTCTGAGAGCGGAGGGGGGACGGCGGACGAGGCGGCGGCCTTCTCGGCGGCGCCGGAGAACAGACCCTGCGTCTTCTCGCGGGCGGCGGAGCGGGAGCCGGCGGCGGTGGAGGCGGGCTTCTCCGCGGTTGTGGCGGCGGAGGCGTCGGTCTGCTCAAAGCCGGTGGCGATGACCGTGACGCGGATCTCGTCCTGCATGGTCTCGTCGAAGGTGGCGCCGAAGATGATGTTGGCGTCGGGGTGCGCGGCCTCCTGAACGAGGTTCGCCGCGGACTCGACATCCTCCAGCCCCATATCCTCGGAGCCGGTAATATTTATCAGTACGCCGCGCGCGCCGTTTATGGAGGTCTCCATCAGGGGGCTCGCGACGGCCATACGCGCCGCGTCCTCGGCCTTGCCCTTGCCGGCGGCGTGGCCGACGCCCATATGGGCAAACCCGGCGTTTTTCATGATGCAGGTCACGTCGGCGAAGTCGAGGTTGATAAAGCCGGTGTTCTTGATAAGGTCGGAAATGCTGGTGACGGCCTGACGAAGCACGTCGTCGGCTATTTCAAAGGCGTTTGCCAGAGTGACCTTCTGGTCGGTGGCAAATTTCAGTCTGTCGTTGGGAATGATAAGCAGCGAATCGACCCGGCCGAGCATATCCTTAATGCCGGCGTTGGCCTGATCCATGCGGCGCTTGCCCTCGAACTTGAAGGGCTTCGTGACGACGCCGACGGTGAGTATCCCGGCCTCGCGGGCGATCTCGGCGACTGTCGGCGCGGCTCCGGTGCCGGTGCCGCCGCCCATGCCGGCGGTGATAAACACCATGTCCGCGTCCTCGATGGACTTGGCGATGTTATTGCGGCTCTCCTCGGCGGAGCGCTTGCCGATCTCCGGGTCGGAGCCGGCGCCCTGTCCGCGCGTCATCTTTTCGCCGATCTGAAGCTTCTGATCGGCGTTTGACACCGCGAGCGCCTGCTTGTCGGTATTTATAGCAATAAACTCGACACCCTGCGTGCCGGCTTTTACCATTCTGTTTACAACGTTGTTGCCGGCCCCGCCGACGCCAACCACCTTGATCGTTACAACATTCTCCGGCCCTGTTTCGGCTTTGAAGTCCATATTCTTGCCTCCCTGTGTATTCTTACGTCACATCAGCTGTGAGAAAATTATGTTTCGGTATTCCATATATTATTACATTTTTCCTCTACGGTCAATAGGAATTTTTATTTTTCGGAAAACTTTTGTAAATACTTTGTAATTTTCTGCTCAATTAGGGCTGAAGTGCGCGGTAGTCCCGTCGGAAACGTCGATAATTCCGATGTCGCCCTCCTTGAGCTGGCCGAGCACGGACACAAGCATTCCGAATTTATGCTCTATATTGTCGCTGCCGCCGAGGACGACGGTGTATTTATCGCCGTAGGTGAATTCGACGTCGGAGAGATCCGAGAAATCGATGCTCCGGGTTTCGGTATAGAGCTCGCGGTCCTGAAGCTGACTGAGCACCTCGGACAGATACGCGACGGTCTCCCCGTCGCCGGCGGCGGTCTGCATGGTCTCGCCGATGAGCAGGGTGCCGGGAGAGACGCCCTCAACAGAGATGAGCGAGCCGGTCTCGCCCTCGGCCGCCTTGCCGAGCACCTTGCAGTTATGGTCGAGCGTCCACTGCTCGTCGCCGAGCTGAAGATAGGCCAGCGCCCTGCTCTCTACGATGTTGACTATGACCCTGTTCGGCAGCTGTCTTTCTACAGTGACCTTCTCGACATACGGCAGCTTCGCAAAGACCCTGCTGACCGCGGCGAACCTGTCGAAGAAGAAGAGGTTGTCCCCCTCCTCTATATCTATCGCCCTTATTATCTCGTCGTCCGTATAGTGCGTGTTCCCCTCGACCGAGATATTGGAGACGCGGAAGAAAACGCTCATCACGAAAATCGTCGCCGCGATGACTATGGCGAACATCAGCGGCCCGCTCACGCCGCTGCGGCGGCGGGGCTTTGCGTTTTCGCCGTGCTTGTCCGCCGGCGGCTGTGTCCTGTGCAGTGCGTTTGCCATATGGCTCTCCATTCCTCATACCGGGGCATATACCCGCCCTGAGGCCGGGTATATGCCCTGTGTGATAATCTTCTCAATATTCGAGATAAATATCCGCGCCGAGCGAGCGCAGGCGCATATCGAAGCGCTCGTAGCCGCGCGTGACGTGTCCGTCGTCGCAGATGACGGTCTCCCCGTCGGCGGCGAGACCCGCGACTATCATCGCCGCGCCGCCGCGCAGGTCGGTCGCGGTGAGCGCCGTGCCGTGCAGGCGCTCTACGCCCCATATCTCCGCCGTCTTGCCGGAGGTGCTTATATCCGCCCCGAGCCGCCGCAGCTCCGGCGCCTGCCGGAAGCGGTTTTCGAATATGTTCTCTGTTATGACGGTCTTTCCGGCCGCCTTGAGCAGCGCCGCCATCAGAACCGGCTGCGCGTCGGTCGGAAAGCCGGGATATGGCGCCGTGGATACCTCGCCCACGCCGCACAGCTTTCCGCCCGAGATCACCCTGACGGTGCGATTGCTGCTTATTATATCACAGCCCGCCTGTTTTAGAAAGTGCAGAACTGTAGAAAATTGCCGCGGGTCCACGCCGCGCATCTCGATATCCCCGCCGGCCGCGGCCGCGGCGCAGGCGATGGTGGCGGCGACTATCCTGTCCGGAATTATCCTGAAGGCCACATGGCGCTCGGCCTCGAAGCCGCCCACTCTTATCGTGTCGCTCCCCGCGCCGGTGATCTCCGCGCCGATGAGCCTCAGATAATCCTGGAGCGCGGCGATCTCCGGCTCTCTGGCCGCGCCGTGGATGACCGTCTCCCCCGCGGCGGCGCAGGCGGCGAGCATAATGTTCTCCGTCGCCCCGACGCTCGGAAAAGGCAGCGCTATCTCCGCTCCGACGAGCCTTGCCGCGCGGCAGCAGATCTCACCGCCGTCCTCCTCTATCTCCGCCCCCATCCGCCGCAGCGCGGACAGATGCAGGTCTATCGGCCGCCTTCCGAGCTGGCAGCCGCCCGGCAGCGAGAGCCGCGCCTCGCCGCAGCGCGCCACGAGCGCGCCCATGAAAATCACGGAGGAGCGCATCTCCTCCATGAGCGAATGCGGAATGGAGCTGCCGGAGAGGGCGGTGGAATCTATGTACACATCGCCGCCGCGCTGCTCGGCGGAGCAGCCGAGATGACGGAGAATACGCAGCGCCGCGTCCACGTCCCGAAGCTGCGGCATATTGAGCAGCTCGCAGCGCAGCGGGCAGACGAGCGAGGCGGCAATTATGGGGAGCGAAGCGTTTTTCGAGCCCTGTACGAAGCAGGTTCCGTCCAGTCTGCCGCCGCCCCTGATATGCCATATATCCATTAAAATACCCCCCGTGCATTCAAATCATGCTATCCTATGCGGCGGGGGGCTGATATGTGCTTTTTTACAGCGGGCTAACGCTTGAGCTCGAGGATTATATCGCAGATCCGGTCGGTGGCCTCCGGCACGGCGAGCGAGGCCATCGCCTCCGACATTTTTTCGAGGCTGGCGCTGTCGGCGAGCAGGCTTTTTACCTCCGCAAGGAGGGAGCGCGCGTCGAAGCCGCCCTCAAGCAGGACCTTCGCGCCGCCCGCCCTTTCGAGCACGCGCGCGTTCTTCTCCTGATGATTGTTCGTCACGTTCGGCGACGGGACGAGGATGACGGGCTTTCCCATGTATGTAAGCTCCGAAAGGGTGGAGGCTCCCGCGCGGCACAGTATCAGGTCGGCGGCGGCCATAACCCGCGGCATGTCGTAGATATATTCGCGCACGTCCGCGCCGCACTGCGCGCAATCGACGCCGGAGTCTCTGAGCCGCTCCGTGACGCGCTTATAGTACATGCCGCCGGCGGCGTGGATGAGGCGGAAATCCCTCTCCCGGCACATCTGCGGTATCATGTCTACAATGACGTCGTTCATGTGCGCGGCTCCCAGCGAGCCCCAGACGGACACCACGAGCGGCTTATCCAGCGGCAGACCGAGCTCCGCCTTGGCGGAGTTCATCGTGTAGCAGGCGAACTCACCGCGCACGGGCGTGCCCGTCACGACGACGCGCTCCGGCCTTGGATAGCACTGTCTGCTCTCCTCAAAGCCGACCATTATTTTGTCCACGTGCTCCGCGAGCAGCTTCGTGGTGAGCCCCGGCACGGCGTTGCTCTCGTGGATGGCCGTCGGGATATGCAGCTCGGAGGCGGCCTTCAGCACCGGGTAGCAGACGTAGCCGCCGGTGCCGACGACCGCGTCGGGCTTGAAGTCCTTTATCAGCTTTTTCGCTTCCACCACGGACACGGCGACGTTTTTCAGCGTCTCCACATTGTGCAGGATGTCCCTGAAGCCGTGACCCCGGCTGATGTTGGTGATCTTCAGCGGCTTTATCTCATAGCCCTCGCGCGGCACGAGCTCCATCTCCATCTTGCCCTCGGCTCCGATGAAGAGTATCTCGCAGTCCGGCAGCAGCTCGCGCATACGGCCGGCCACTGCGAGAGCGGGATTTATATGCCCGGCGGTACCGCCGCAGGTAAGAATGAATCTCATATATGTGTCATTCCCTTCTCACAAGTATGTCTCTCGACGCGCTGAGTATTATGCCCATCTCGCCGAGCTGGATAAGCAGCGCCGTCCCGCCGTAGCTGAAAAAAGGCAGCGAGATGCCGGTGCAGGGGACCAGATTCGTGACCACCGCCACGTTCAGAAAGACCTGGATGGCGAGCAGCGTCGTTATCCCGGCGCAGACCAGAAAATCAAACCTGC
>JAYFNM010000059.1:0-19263 GCA_034933465.1 Oscillospiraceae bacterium
TTCATTTGACGACTTTAAAAAGCAACTTGCCGTTTGGGAGAAAAAGTACAACGCTTTCCCCATGCGTCCTCTCTTCTGGCGTTCCCCTAAAGATATCCTTTCTTCTTTCCCTGTGTGTAAAGTATGATTGACTAACCTACAAGAATTCAGCCCGCGCGGTATAATATGTCTTGAATAGCTGTTAAAGATGCGCTATAATACTATAGTTCGCTGACTAAATTCAGCGGAAATGTAAACCAAGATAAAGGATGACATATAATGAGCGCATCGACTGAAAGAAAAAACCGTCAGGCCGCCCGCGAGGCAGGCACTGATAAAAAGACCCTCGCCGAGCAGGCAGAGGCGAAGAAGAAGGCCAAAAGCAAGACCAGGTGGACCCTTGGCACTATCGGCGTAATACTGCTTATTGCGGTGATCCTGTTTCTCAATTCCAGCGCGCTCTTCTCCATCACCACCGCGCTGACGATAGGCGGCGAGAAATACTCCCCCGCCCAGGTCAACTATTACTACTCCAACCAGTATTACAGCTGGGTCAACAACTACGGCAGCTACGCCTCGATGTTCGGGCTGGACACCAGCTCCGGCGTCTCCGGGCTCGACTCCCAGACCTGCCCCATGCTGGAGGACGGCACCTGGAAGGACTATTTCCTCCAGTCCGCCACGCAGGAGCTGACGCAGACCAGGGCTCTGCTCGATTACGCCGCCGATAACGGCATCACCCTCACCGACGAGGAGATAGCCTCAGTCGATTCCGGCTTCGACGGAATAGAGGAATACGCTAAGTCCGCCGGATATTCCAGCGTGAACAAGTTCTTCGCCGCCAACTACGGCAGCGGCGTCACCCAGGCCGTCGTGCGTCAGGGCGGGCTCGACTCCGCGCTGGCCTCCAAGGTCTACAGCCAGATATCCGACGAGACCTCCGCCGCCTATACCACCGCCGAGCTCTCCGACTACTATGACAGCCTCAACGGCGAGAGCGACGTCTTCGACTACGCGTACTACTATGTCGCCGCCGAGACCGTGGAGACCACCGCCGAGGACGGCACCGCCTCCACCGCGACCACCGACGAGACCGTCGCCGCCGCGAAGGCCACGGCCGACGACATCGCCGCCGCCTACAAGGCCGAGACCGGCGAGGACGCGACCGAGAACCTCAACGCCGCCGTCGCCGCGAGCGTGGCCGACGCCACCGCCAGCTCCCAGAGCGGCGTCTCCGGCAGCTCTGTCAGCTCCGCCTATAAGGACTGGCTCATGGGCTCGCGCAGCGCGGGCGACGTCACCGTCGCAGAGAACACCGACTCCTCCGGCTACTATGTGGTCGTCTTCCTCAGCCGCAGCGACAACCACTACAACATGGCCAAGGTTCGCCACATCCTCATTAAGGCCGTCGCCTCCGACGACGGAACCTACACCGACGAGGCCAAGGCCGAAGCCAAGGCCAAGGCCGAGGAGATCTACGCCGAGTGGAAATCCGGCGATAAGACCGAGGACAGCTTCGCCGCGCTCGCGGAGGAGTACTCCGAGGATACCGGCTCCAACACCAAGGGCGGCCTGTACGACAGCGTCTACAAGGGACAGACCGTCGAGGCTTTCGACGAGTTCTGCTTCGCCGGCCATAAATACGGCGACACCGACATCGTCTACGGCGAGACCTCCGGCTACGCCGGCTACCATATCATGTTTTATGTGGGCGAGGGCGGCCTCTACAGCAACTATATCGCGAAAAACGCCATGCTCTCGACCGACATGGAGGAGTGGCTCACCGCCCTCACCGAGGACTACGAGGCCAAGACCGGCTTCGGCTACCGCCTGGTCGGATAAAGCGACACTATAAGAAAAGAGCCTGCCGCACTGTGCAACAGGCTCTTTGTTTTTTGTATTACCCTTACAGCCAAACGAGGTGGCAGACATGCAGGAAAGAACCATGCGCGCGCAGATGCTGCTGGGCGCGGCGGCGATGGAGAAGCTCGCCGCGAGCCGTGTGGCCGTGTTCGGTCTCGGCGGGGTCGGCTCATGGTGCGCCGAGGCGCTCGCGCGCTCGGGCGTGGGCGGGCTCACGCTCATAGACCGGGATACCGTGGGCGAGAGCAACATAAACCGCCAGCTCTGCGCCCTGTATTCGACGCTGGACGCGCCGAAGGCCCGCGTGATGGCGGGGCGCGTGCGCGACATAAACCCCGGTATCGCGGTCGATATAATAGAGGGTCATTACGACGCGGACAGCCGCGAGCGCTTTTTCGCGCCCTACGACTATGTTGTGGACGCGATAGATCTCGTCTCCTGCAAGGTCGATCTGATACTGAGCTGCCGCGAGCGCGGCATCCCCGTCGTCTCCGCCCTCGGCACCGGCAACAAGCGCGACGCGAGTCTGCTCAGGATAGACGACATCGCGAACACCAGCGTCTGCGCGCTCGCCCGCGTCGTGCGAAAAGAGCTGCGCGCGCGCGGCGTGGAGCACCACACGGTGGTGTTCAGTCCCGAGCAGCCCCTGGAGCCGGAGCAGCTTGAAGCCCCGCCGCCCGGCCGCCGCAGCGTCCCCGGCTCGCTCGTCTGGGTTCCCGCCGCCGCCGGTCTGCTGCTGTGTCAGCACGTGGTGACGGAGCTTATTAAAGCCTGACTATACAGCCGAAAAGACCCGTCTTTAGACGGGTCTTTTCAAGTCGCTGACAACGTCAGCATGACTTTGTCGGCGATGAGGCTGCGCCCGCCCTCAGACGAACGCGAGGCTCCACGCGATGAGAAGCTGCGCAAGATAATATGTGATATGTATCGTGCGGTTCATGCCGGGGGTCTTTCTGTTGCCGAAGCAATAGGCCGTGAGCACGTTGTCGCTCACGACAAAGCAGACGCCGCCCGCGGCGAACATCAGCGTTGCGGCGCCCGGCGCCTTTATCGCGGCGGCGCAGGCGACCGCGCACATCAGCGTGACCAGCGCGATATACACGCAGCAGCCCCCGTTGAGCTTTCCGGCGTTCGTCCGCCTTATCCGCGCGTATACGACGGCCGCCGCCGCGCCGGCGAGCCACAGCGCGATCAGCGCCGCCGGGCGCATCCCGCCCGTCAGGCGCAGCAGCGCCAGAATATACAGCACGTGACCCATGGAGAAGGCGACCGCGCCCGAGATGAACATCAGGTCGTGCTTCTCCTTGAGTATAAAGCGCAGCGCCAGCAGCTGATCCCCCGCGAGACCCAGGACGAGCCCCGCCGCGACCGGCACGGCAAAGCTCAGCTTCCCGCAGCGCAGAGCCATAAGCAGGCCGACCGCCACGAAGCAAAGCCCCGCGAGACCCTTGACGCGGAAGGCGCGGCGGTGATCCCCGGCAAAGCACGCGCCGAGGAAGAGCCGCGCGAAGGCCGCGCAGCCGAGCGTGGCGGCGGCGGAAATAATGATTGTCGCTGTATCAGGCATAGTCTCTGTCCTCCCGGAGAGCTTTCGGTTTTTTGTCGCGCTTCAATTATAACAGAACAGGGCGCGATCTGTAAAGAAATATGCGCAGCCGGGGTTTTTCGCGGAACTTTTTTCCTGTCCTCCCCGTCTCAAGGGCAAGCAAACACGGAAAAACTTCAATAACTGCTGGAGGTCAAAAACATGAAAAAAACGCTTGCGCTTCTTCTCGCCCTGCTGATGCTCCTGTCCCTCTGCGCCTGCGGCTCTGCCTCCTCGACCGAGAGCACGACCGCGAACTACGCCGCCTCCGACACGGCCGCCGCGAGCGAGAACGCCGAAGCCGGCGGGCTCGGCATGTACGGCACCTCGGCGGACAGCGCGGCAGACTCCGGCTCCGGCTCCTCCGACGTGCCCGAGGAGGACCCGAGCAAAATAATCTATTCCTCCGATGTGACCATCGAGACCACCACCTTCGACGACACCCTCGCGGCGCTGGAGGCGCTTGTGAAGGAGCACGGCGGTTGGGTGGAGTCGAGCAGCGTGAACGGCTCCGACTACTACAGCCAGTCCCGCGGCTACGACAGCCGCCGCAGCGCGTCCTACACTCTGCGCATCCCGAGCGCGAAGTTCCAGACCGTCATGGACAGCTTCTCCACCCTCGGAAACGTGCCCTACAGCCACACCTACACCGAGAACATCAGCTCCCAGTATTACGACGTTCAGGCTCGCCTCAACGCCTATACCGCGCAGGAGGCAAGGCTGCTCGAGATGATGGAGAAGGCCGAGAGCGTCGAGGATATCATCACCATCGAGACGCGGCTCACCGAGCTGCAATATCAGATCGACAGCCTCCAGTCCACGCTCAAAAACTGGGATCGCAGCGTCAGCTACAGCACCGTCAGCGTCGAGATAGACGAGGTGCAGGAGTACACTCCCGGCAGCGAGAAGAGCATCAGCTACGCCCAGGAGCTCTGGCTCGCGCTGGTCGACAGCCTCAAGGGCGTGGGCAGCTTCTTCAAGAACCTGCTTGTGTTCCTTGTCTCCGCCCTGCCGACGCTGGTCATTCTGGCCGTTCTCTTCGTGATATTCCGCCCCCTCTTCAAAAAGCTGCGCGCAAAGAGAAAGGCGAGGAAGGCCGCCAAATCCGCGCCGAGCGCGCCCCCGGAGAGCAAGGACAGCAAGTGATCCCATGCGGCAACGCAGACAGGGGTCTGCCGCAAAGCGCGGGACGGCCAAGGCCGTAGCCCTGCGGGCTTATCTCGCCCGCCCGTAGGGAACGACCCCTGTGTCGCTGCGCGTCCGCCGCCGGACTTCCCCTATCGCCTGTCATCCTGAGCGCAGCGAAGGATCTTTCCCCGATGGCACTCTTTACACGGGAAAGATCCTTCGCTTCGCTCAGGATGACATTTTTATTGCCCCGTCCGCGCAGGGCGGATATGGAAATCCGCCTCTACAGCGCGGACATCAGCCGCTCCAGCTCCTTGGCGAACATGCCGACATGCACCCCGTCCACAAAGCGGTGGTTGAGCTCAACGGACAGCCCGAGCGTCTTTCTGCCGTTTTCCTCGCGGTATTTGCCCCAGCTTATGCGCGGTATCGCGTCGTCCCTGTCCATGTCGCGCTCGTTTTCAAAGCTCGTCAGCTCCACCCAGGGCACGCAGGAGAAAAAGATCACCGCCTTCTCACCGCCGGCGGGGTCGATAAAGCCGGTCTGCTCCCGGCTCTTTTTCGCGGCCGCGGCGCAGAAGCGCTCAAGTGAGTCCTCCATCTGGAGCGTCACGATATAAAACAGCTCCGAGCCCTTTTTTATGTCCGTAAAGCTGGGCATCCTGTCCCCGAGGGAGACCAGCTCGCCCCCGTCCAGGGCGTAACCGAAGGCGCTCACGCTGTTGACGGCCTTCGTGCACAGCCAGACCAGCGAATAGTAGAACGACAGCCCGCGCGGCCTGACAAAATCGTACAGCCGCGTCACGTCGAGACTGAAGGTCAGGCTGTAAAAGGGGTCAGACATGGGGGAGAAGAACTCGAATATCTCCCGCCGCGGCCAGCTCAAATAGTCGATCTTATCCATTTTCCTGTCCTTTTATCCTCTTTTTCCAGCATTTGTGGCACATGGCGACATAGCTGTCGTTCCCGCCGAGGAACACCTGGTCGCCCTGGGTGAGCACGCGGCCGTTTTCATCCAGCCGGGCGTTGACGGTGGCCTTGCGGCCGCAGGCGCAGACGGTCTTTATCTCGGTTATCGAGTCGGCAAGCTCCATCAGCCGCCGCGCGCCGGGGAAAAAGTGCGTCAGAAAATCCGTCCTCAGGCCGAAGCACAGCACCGGCAGCTCCTCCTCATCCACCAGCTCGCGCAGCTGCTCCACCTGCTCGGGCGTGAAAAACTGCGCCTCGTCGGCGATGATGACGTCGTGCCTCCCGGCGCGGCGGTATTCCTCCGCCACGTCCTGCTCCGGCGTTATCACCCGCGCGCGGCACTCCAGCCCGATGCGGCTGTGCATGGTCTCCGCCCCGTCGCGGGTGTCCACGCTGGGCTTTATCAGCCACACGCTCATGCCGAGCTCCTCGTAATTGAACTTGGTTATCAGCGCCTGGGCGGACTTGGAGGAGCCCATCGCGCCGTATTTGAAGTACAGCTTCGCCATTTTGTGTCTGTTTCTCCTTAAAAATACGTTTTTATTTGCCTCTGTCGTCGAGATGCGCCCTGACGCGCTCCATGACCATCTCCATGGCCACCTGATTGTGCCCGCCCTCGGGGATGATTATGTCCGCGTTGCGCTTGCTCGGCTCGACGAACTGCTCGTGCATGGGCTTTACGGTGGTGAGATACTGGTTGACCACGCTCTCGAGGCTGCGCCCCCTGTCGCGCACATCGCGCACGATGCGGCGCAGTATGCGCACGTCCGCGTCGGTGTCCACGTATATCTTGATGTCCATCTCGCCGCAGAGCTCCCTGCTCTGGAAGATGAGTATCCCCTCGACGATGACTACCCTCGCCGGGCATACCGTCACGGTCTTGTCGCTGCGGTCATGTACGGAGTAGTCGTACACGGGACAGGACACCGCACGCCCCTTTTTCAGCTCGCGCACGGCCTCGATGAGCAGGTCCGTGTCGAAGGCGTCCGGGTGGTCGTAGTTGAGCTTCGCGCGCTGCTCGTAGGGCATGTCGTGGTGCGCCTTGTAATAGTTGTCGTGATAAATGACCGAGACGTCGCTCCCGAAACGCTGCATCAGCTTTTTCGTAATAGTGGTCTTGCCGCTGCCGGTCCCGCCGGCAATGCCGATGACCATCACGTCGTTCATTCCGCATCCCCCCGAAAACTTTTTTCTCTGCTCATAATACCATATCCTCCGCCGCGTTTCAATTTGACTTTTGCGTTTTTCTCTCATATAATCTGAGGGTGACAATAAGCTAACCGAAACAGGAGGAAACCATCATGTCCATCCCTACTCCGCATATAAACGCGAAAAAAGAGGATATCGCAAAGACCGTCCTCATGCCCGGCGACCCGCTGCGCGCAAAGCTGATAGCGGACAGCTTTCTTGAAAACGCGGTGCTCGTCAACAACGTGCGCGGCGTGCAGGGGCACACCGGAACCTGGAGGGGCGTCCCCGTGACGGTCATGGCCTCCGGCATGGGCATCCCGGCCATAGGCATCTACAGCTGGGAGCTGTTCAATTTCTACGATGTGGAAAACATCATCCGCGTCGGCTCCGCCGGCGCGCTCAGGGACGATCTGCGCCTCATGGACGTGGTGGCCGGGCAGGGCGCCTGCACCAACTCCAACTATATCAACCAGTTCGGCCTCGGCGGCAGCTTCGCCCCGATAGCGGACTTTGAGCTGCTGACGCAGGCCGTCGCGGCCGCGAAGGAGCGCGGGGTGGACATGAAGGTCGGCAACCTCCTCTCAAACGACAATTTCTATTCCGCGCCCGGCTGCGGGACGCTCGACGCGTGGAAGCGCATGGGCGTCATGGCGGTGGAGATGGAGGCCGCGGGGCTGTATGTCAACGCCGCCGCCGCCGGCAGGCGCGCGCTGTGCATCTGCACCATCTCCGACCATATCTACCGCCCCGAGGCGCTTTCCGCCGAGCAGCGGCAGAGCTCCTTCTCCCAGATGATAAAGATAGCCCTCGACACCGCGGTCCGGATGGCAAAACGCTGAATACCGTGACAGGCGGGCGGAAAATCCGCCCGCCTGTTTGTAGATTTTGACGGGTAAATTCACGGTTTCGGCGCGATAAGTTCACAGTTTTGTCAATATATAGCTTGATTTGTGCTCCCGTTTTATGATATACTTTTAAACGGTGCGAATGGTTCGCACCGCAATAGCGACAAAAATTTTTTTGGAGGAAACAACATGAAAAAGATTCTCGCGCTTGTCATGGCACTGTGCATGGTCTTCGCTCTCTGCGCCTGCGGCCAGACCGCGACCGCTCCCGCCGCCACCGAAGCTCCTGTCGAGGAGCCGGCCATCTCCGTCGCAATGATCACCGACTACGGCGACATCACCGACCAGTCCTTCAACCAGACCACCTATGAGGCCTGCAAGGGGTATTGCGAGGAAAACGGCCTTGATTTCAGCTACTTCAAGCCCGCCTCCGACTCCGATGAGGACCGCGTCGCAATGATCGAGGCCGCCATCGACGAGGGCTACACCGTCATCGTAATGCCCGGCTACGCCTTCGCGAACGCCATCAAGTCCACTGTGGATCTCTACCCCGAGGTCACCTTCATCGCGATTGACATCGGCGCCGGCGACCTGGGCGACGATTTTACCGTCCCCGCGAATCTCTACTGCGCTGTATATCAGGAAGAGCTCTGCGGCTACATGGCGGGCTACGCCGCCGTTAAGCTCGGCTACACCAAGCTCGGCTTCCTGGGCGGCATGGCCGTCCCCGCCGTCGTCCGTTACGGCTACGGCTTTGTTCAGGGCGCTGACGCCGCCGCTGCCGAGACCGGCGCGACCGTCACCATGAACTACGCCTACGGCAACCAGTTCTACGGCGACGCCGACATCACCGCCGTCATGGATACCTGGTACGGCGCCGGCACCGAGGTCGTCTTCGCCTGCGGCGGCGGCATCTACACCTCCGCTGCCGAAGCAGCCGCCAAGGTCGATGGCAAGGTCATCGGCGTTGACGTTGACCAGTCCGGCATCATCGACGGCCAGTACGGCGAGGGCATGACCGTTACCTCCGCTGTAAAGGGTCACGCAGCCACCGTCAGGACCGAGCTCGCCGCCATCGTGGACGGCAGCTTCAAGGGCGGGGTCATCGACAATCTGGGTCTCGTCTCCGAGAATCCCGAAGAGAACTACGTCCAGATCCCCATGACCACCACCCAGTTCGGCGACGGCTTCACCGCCGAGGACTACACCGCGCTTGTCAAGGACATGCTCGCCGGCAAGATCACCGTCTCCAACGACATCACCGTCAAAGCTGCCGACAACGCGAAGACCATCACCGTCAACGACCTCGGCAACCTCAAGTAATTATCAGACATAAAAAAGGGCAGGCTTCGGCCTGTCCTTTTTTATTTTGCCGGCAAAGCCATACCGACTTTACCGGCAAAGCGTCTGCGCGGCGGGCGCGCCGCCGCTCTCAGTCCGGCTTTGTTTTACGCTCCGGGCAGGCATCTCCGCTCAGCCGTACTGCTCTGCGAGGTATATGCTCACTTTCGACTGGATGATTCCGGCCGTCTCCGCGGCGGTTCTCTCGCCGGAAAAGAAGCTCCGGCTCTCCGCCGTGACGATGCTCATGACAGTCTCGTCATAGAAGGCGACGTTTTCGATGTGCGCGAGCAGCTCCAGAAATTCATCGGCCTGCCCGGCCGTCATCTGCACCTTTCGCCGCTCGCCATCCGTGACCGGCTCCTGCGCGGCCTCAAGCTGCTTCTTGAGCTCGGGCAGATACATGGGCATGGAGGCGTCGATATCGCCGCTGTTGAACATCCGGTATTTTATAAACTCCCAGCAGCCCTCCGTCCGGCTGCCGCCCGCCACGATGCCGACCGCATCGTGAGGGTACAGGTCTGTCCCGCAGGAGCCGTCCGGCGTGGGCCATCCGATGAAGCTCAGCTCCGCCGCCGAATACTGCTCCTCAAACGCGAGATCGTACGGGTCAATCACAAAACAGCACTGCGCGATGAGGCGGTCCGCCGAGAGATTGGAGCGCCCCGGCGGCGCGAACAGCATGTCGTCTCTGCTCTCCTGCTTGTCCTGTACGCGGCGGCTCGCCTCCAGTATCGAGACGAACTCGCCGCTGTCAAACGAGCAGACGCCCGCCGCCCAATCCAGCGCCGTGCGCGAGTACCGCTGCGCGATCTGCGCCAGAAACTTGTCATGGGTCATGTTATAGATCACCCAGATGTTCGGGCCGACCTCCGCCTCGATGTCCAGATACTCCTGCACCGTCCAGCCGTAGCGCTCCCCGAAGCGGGACTTCTTCCCGACGAGCGTCTCGAAGGAGAAGTCGCCCGACAGATAGTAGAGCCCGCCCTGCGGCTGCGTCGCCTGCACCGCCGCGATATCCCCGATGGAGAGCTCCGGGTCGGCATCGAGCAGCGGCTTGAGATCCAGCAGCAGACCCCTGGCGATATAGGCGTCCGGCGGCAGATGCGAAAAGCAGAGCATGTCGGGATAATTGCCGCTGATTATCTCTGTGTTGAGCAGGCGTCTCGCCTTGGCGTTATCGACCTCGCCATTGCGCGTGTAATCGACGACCTTCACGCGGTAGCGCTCGCTCTGACTGTTGAACCCGGCGACCGCTTTGTTCAGGGACGGGTCGCCGTACGGCCCGCGGACAGTCGCGACGACCAGCTCTGTCTTTTCCTCCGCGTCCGCGGCCTGCGCGTCGGCTTCCTCCCTCTCCTGTCTGCCGCAGGCCGTCAGAAAAACGGCGCAGGCCAAAAGCAAAAGCAGCAGTCTCTTCATGTCTCGCGCCCCTCCTCTCATGTCTATGCCGCAAAACGCATACCCGTCTGAGCGCATACACCCGCGCCGCTCAGCCGCACTGCTCGGCCAGATACAGGCTCGCCTTGGCCTGTATCTGCGCCATGGTGTCCTCCGCGCTCTTGTCTCCGGCAAAATATGCCCCGACCTCCGAGTACACTATCTGCCATATCTGCGGATCGTGGCGATAGACAACCCGAGAGTTCTCAATGATATCTACCAGCGCCTCCATGGACGTTATGCCATAGGGGTGGTATTTCTGCGTTTCGCCTATCTGCTCCCAGCATCGTTCTACCTGGGCAGACAACCCGTCATAGCGGGGCGACAGGAAAAAATGCAAATTATATTTCTCGGTCCAAAACTGTCTCAGAAAGCGCCAGCACGCCTCCTTGTTCGCCGAAAACGCGGATATGGCGTAGCAGCAACTCGGATAGATCACGCTGCCTATCTCGGGCAGACCCGGAAAGCAATAATTATCTCCGAATGTGAACGGGCATGTACTGGCAATCCAAAGGTCGCTGGCCTGAACATAATAGAGCAACCCGGTACTGTTCAAAAGATCGACGGATAAATTGGAATTCGTCAGTCCGATGCCGGTCTCCGGCATGGCTTTGACTGTCTCCAAAAGACTTTTGAAGTATTTCGAATCGAAATGGCACTGCGCGCAGCTCCAGTCCACGAGCTTCCCGCCCGAGGCGTTGAGCATGTTTCCCAGCAGGAACATACGGTCGAACCTCTCATTGAATATTGACTCGAAGAAATCGCTGTCTTCAACCGCCTTGTTCAGGGCATCATAGTTCCAGTTTTCCTCGGAGCCCACTGCACGGGAATCAGCAAAGGTCGTAATCAGGGAATATTGCGGGACGAATTCATAGAGGCCGCCGTCTATCTCCATGGCGCTGAGGACGCCCGGAATGAGATCATCTCTGGATAGCGTCGGGTCTGCATCCAGATACGGATACAGATTCTCCAAAAGCCCACGCCGGGCAAACTGTGCGGATGAGGGGATAGTATCTACTGAGGAGAGCGAGAAATCGTAAATATCCGGCATATCTCCGGAGATAATATCCGCTGTGAGCTTCATGGTCGATGCCCGTGTATCAGAGCCCGTCGAATAAACGGAGTAATCTATCACCTCAATCGGACACTGGGGATTGTCAATGTTCCATTCCCTTATGGCCGCCTGCACGCGAAAGTCCAGCCCCATAGGGTCGGTTGTGGCAAAGCGGATAACTGAGCTCTCATTTTCGGATGGCTCTATCGGGCGAAGAATCAGGGGCGGGTTCGGAGAGCCCTCGGACAGCAGACCCGAACAGACAAGATTTCCTCCGGCCTCGGCAACACTCCCGCCAATTATTCCTATACCTGTCCATGAAAACAGCTTTTCCATTGCTCCGTCTGCGAGCCTGTAGCCGTATACAGCGCTGTTATCGCCGAGGTACAAGTCCCATGTGTCGCCGCCGGATATGTTGGTAAAGGCTTTGTTGAAGCTGAATTCGGAGCTGACACGCAGCTTCCCGGTATCGAGTATCTGCACCTTGTAATCGTCGTCGTCCTTGAAGGCGATGACCGGCTCGCCGCTGCGGAGCCGCGTCAGGCTCGCGCCGGCAGTCAGCTCGACAGATCGCGACAGCTTCGGCGCCTTTCCAAGCTTGGCGCTGATAAGGCGCTTGCCGTCCGAAATGTAGACGTAATCCTGAGATACCTCCAGCTCTCTCGGGTTCCAAGCGGCGTCCTGTTCGAGTTCGCTCAGATCAAAGCGCCCCCGTTCCACCCCGTCCGCGCCCAGCTCAATGAGCAAAAATGCGTACTCGTCCGCAGCCGAGCTTGCGAGCAAATATATCGTTCCGTCCGGCGATACGGATATATCGTTAAACGACATATCCGCATATGACGCAAGCTCGGTTATTTGTCCCGTCCCGGCGTCTATGCTGCGCACCGAATAAGAATCACCCTGGCTTGCAATGTAGAATACTCTGCCCTCACAAGCGCTGAGGCCGCGCTGCGTCCAGCTGTCTCCCACGTCCTTCGGCTCTACGAGCGCGTATTGCGGCGGCGAGATCTTCTGCGACAGAGCGGCCGCATCCGCGCTGTTGCTCTTCCCCCCGCCTTTCCCGCAGGCCGCAAGCGCCAAAAGCTGCACGAGCACCATGAAAACAGTGACCGCCTTTTTCATATAAGACCCCCTTTCTTTGTATAGCTGCTCAGAAGGGTTTCCCCTCCTGAGCAGCTATTCTTTCATTCTGTCGGCAAAAACTAATTAAAATAATTAATCGCCAACTCCGGTAACGTGGGGCAGCCATTTGTTAACGATATCATTTTGCCAACGTGTATTAAAGGTCGTCCATGTGTTCCAGCCCACAATTCCATCGGCTGTAAGACCCATATTCGCCTGAAATGTAGTGACCGCACTGTTTGTTGCCGGGCCAAAATCACTGTCAACAGTGCCGACATAATACGCCGTGTTGCCGGTACACTCGTAAAACCTGTTCATCAAAGACTGAATGCAAGCCACATGCCCCCATACGGCGCCTTGAGAGACGTTGGTATTTTTGTTTACGATGTAATAAAGCGAGTACATATTGTAGAAAAACGTTTCATTGTATTGCAGCCCGGAAGGTGCAGCAACAGGCGTCGCGGCGAACGCGCTGACCGGGAATACGCAGGCGGCCAGCACGAGGACGAGCAGGAGCGCTATAAGCCGTTTTTTCATAAGTAATACATCCTTTCCGCCCCTATGGGGCGTCTCCCTTGTCTGCCTCTATCTGTCTGCCGGGATGGGACAGCGCTGCATATCAGCCCATTGGAAGCCGTCCTTTCCTGTATTACATTGCAAGCAGGGCGCAGGCGCCGCATAATTATTCTCAAGCTATCGCGCGGAAAATTATGGCGGCGCGCCTGAGCGCCCGTTGACGCCGGGGGGAAGGCGGGGAGGCTTTACGGCAGCAGTCAAAAATTTTGCTATTATTTTAATTAATTAGATTAATAATTATATCATCTGTTGATTATAATATAATTGGAGTATACAGGTTTGTCAAGCTCTTTTCAAAAAAACGAGAATACCCGAAAGCTCGAAGAATATAACACAGAATTGAGAAAAACCGCTTGCTTTTCGGCGTGGGCTGTTGTATGCTCTTTATATCAGGATAGTATGATTTTTTTACTATTCTATCTGGAGGCCATGATGGAATTAACGAAGAGCGAGCTTGAAGTGATGAACGTACTCTGGCGGGAGGGGCGGGCGCTCTCGCGAAACGAGATAATAGCGCTCTCCGTGCACAAGACGTGGAAGGACAGCTCCGTCCACATCCTGCTCAACGGTCTGCTGGGCAAGGGCGCGGTGCAGGAGGCGGGCTTTATCAGAAGGGGCAAGACCTTCGGCCGCCTGTACGCCGCGAACATCTCCTGCGAGAAGTATTACGCGGAGAACGTTTTTGCCGGCAGCGACAAGGCCGTTTTGCCCATGCTCTTTTCGGCGCTGATAAAGAGCGACGAGCTGAGCCCGGAGCTGATAGCCGAATTGGAGGACATGCTCGAGGCGCGGAAGGAAGCGCTCGGCGGGCCGGGATGATAAGCGTCTATTCGTTTTGCAGCAGCGTTGTATTTTACAACATTTGCCTGCTCATAGTGTTCATCCTCCGGCGCAGGACGCGGTTTCTGACCCGGTATACCACCTCGGTGCTCATTCTGCTGACGGCGCTGGGGCTGATCCGTCTTTTTACGCCGCTGGATCTCGCGGCGGCACGGATAATCAGGTCGTACACCGTCCTGCCCTTCGTCGTGCGCATCTTGAATACACGCGCCGCCGGGGTTTCGCTCGGCGGGCTTCTTCTGGCGGTCTGGGGCGCGGGAACCGTCGGCTTCGCGCTGAGGGACGCCATATGCGCGCTCAGGTTCGCAAAAAAGAGGCGGTCGTTTTCGCTCGTCCGCTCCGAGCAGGCGGAGCGCGTCGCCGCGGGCTTCGGCAGCTACCGCATAGCGGTGTCTCCGCAGGTCGCAGCGCCGTATGTGGCGGGTCTGTTCGCGCCGGTGATCTATCTGCCCTGTATGCAGCTGAGCGACGGCGAGATGAAGCTGATACTCCGCCATGAGATACAGCACATCCATTCCCACGACGCGCTCGCAAAGCTGCTGTTTCTCTCGATAGAGGCCATCTTCTGGTGGAACCCGCTCGCGCACATCTCCCTCGCGGAGATCGACGCCATCCTTGAGGTGCAGTGCGACGCGAAGCTCACGGCGCTGATGGACGGAGAGGAGCTTCGGGAGTACATGCAGAGCCTCCTTGCGGTGATGAGGCAGCTGGAGCCGGGACACGAGCGCGAGGCGCCCTGCCGCACCGCGCTGCTCGGGGGCAGGGAAAACACGCGGCAGCGATTCGAGCTGATGCTGAGCCGGGGAGCGCAGGCCACGAAGAAGAAGCGCGGCGTCCTGTGCGCGGTGTTCGCGGCGCTGTTCCTGCTGTCGTATCTGGTCATTGTGCAGCCGTACTCAACGCCTCCGGCGGCTGATCTCGCAGGCGTGATCGAGATCACGCCCGAAAACGCGTACATAGTTTTTGAGGGCGGAAAATACTTTTTATATGCGGATGGGCAATTCATCGGTACTCCCAGCGAATCGGAGCTGGAGATTCCGCCATTAAACGGATTGGAGATAAAAAATCATGAACAGCGGTAAAAGAGCGCTTTCCGTTATGGTTGCTCTGGCGATCCTCCTCTCGCTCCCGGCCTTCGCTCACGCGGAGATGAGGAGCGCGGAGCTCGAAACGGGCGGGGAGGCCTCCGCCGCGAGGGTCGAGGAGACCGTGTGGTATTTCCGTGTGTATAACGGAGTGTGGCAAAAGCGTCTGTGGTCAAACACATACTCCAAATGGCTGACAGACTGGATGCCCGCGTGAGCTCCCGCCTGTCCCGGCGCTTCGCCGGAAAACGAAATGTCCGCGCAGCCTGCCGGGGAAGCCGCCGAAAGCTTCTCCGGCGGGCTATTTTTTGTCGCCGGCGCTCCGTCGAAGGTTTTTTGCGCAAACGCGGCCGCGCGGCGCAATTTTATTTGTAATCCGTCATTCGGTGTAGTATTATATATAAATGGATAGTCATGTGCGGACACAGTCGAAAAAACCGGCGGGGCGCTTTCCCGCCATAATGGGAGGTAGGTAGGATTGGCAGCTCCATACGCGATAGAAATGCTCCACATCACCAAGCGCTTCCCCGGCATTATCGCGAACGACGATATCACGCTGCAGCTCAAAAAAGGGGAGATACACGCCCTGCTCGGTGAAAACGGCGCGGGGAAATCCACCCTGATGAGCGTTCTGTTCGGCCTGTATCAGGCGGAGGAGGGCAGCATCCTGAAAAACGGCGCTGAGGTGCAGATAAAGGACCCGAACGACGCAAACGCCCTCGGGATAGGTATGGTACACCAGCACTTCAAGCTGGTCGAGTGCTTCACCGTGCTCGACAATATCATCATGGGCGTGGAGCCCTGCAAATACGGCTTTCTGCAAAAGAAAGAGGCCCGCGAAAAGGTGCTCGCCCTGTCGGAGAAATACGGGCTGCACGTTGACCCGGACGCGCTGGTGGAGGACATAACCGTCGGTATGCAGCAGCGCACCGAAATCCTCAAAATGCTCTACCGCGAGAACGAGATACTCATCTTCGACGAGCCGACCGCCGTGCTCACCCCGCAGGAGATAGACGAGCTGATGCAGATCATGCGCAGCCTCGCCGCCGAGGGCAAGTCCATCCTCTTCATCTCCCACAAGCTGGCCGAGATAATGGCCGTCGCCGACAGGTGCACCGTCCTGCGCAAGGGCAAATGCATAGGCACGGTCAACACGAAGGACACCACCATGGAGCAGCTGTCCGCGATGATGGTCGGGCGCAGCGTCAGCTTCCATGTGGACAAGGGCGCGTGCAGCCCCGGCGAGGTGGTGCTCGACATAGAGAACATGACCGTCGCCTCCAAGGCGCACAAGAACAACGCCGTCAAAAACGTCTCCCTCAAGGTGCGCCGGGGCGAGATAGTCTGCATCGCGGGCATAGACGGCAACGGGCAGACCGAGTTCGTCTACGGCATCACCGGGCTCGAGCCGCTCTCCGGCGGGAGCATAAGCCTCTGCGGACGCGACATTACGAACGCCCCCATCCGCCGGCGCAGCGTCTCCGGCATGAGCCACATCCCGGAGGACCGCCACAAGCACGGCCTCGTGCTGGACTACTCGCTCGAGTACAACCTCGTGCTCCAGCGCTACTTTGAGCCGGAATTCACGGACAGGGCGGGCTTCCTGCGCCGCGGCAACATCCGCGCCTACGCCGAGCGCCTGATAGCGCAGTACGACGTGCGCTCCGGTCAGGGGCCGATAACCCCGGCCCGCAGCATGTCCGGCGGCAACCAGCAGAAGGCCATCGTCGCCCGCGAGATAGACAAGAACCCCGAGCTTCTGGTCGCCGTCCAGCCGACGCGCGGACTGGACGTCGGCGCGATAGAATATATCCACAGGCAGCTCGTCGCCCAGCGCGACGCCGGGAAGGGCGTGCTGCTGGTCTCGCTCGAGCTCGACGAGGTGCTGGACGTGTCCGACCGCATCCTCGTCATGTACGAGGGCGAGATAGTGGGCGAGCTCGACCCGAAGACCGCCACGCAGGAGCAGCTCGGCCTCTACATGGCGGGCGCGAAGAGAGACGAGGTGAGGGCATGAAGAAAAACATCCTGAAAAGCAACGCCGTCCAGTCCCTCATAGCCTCGCTGCTGTGCGTTGTCCTCGGCCTGTTCATCGGCTATGTGGTGCTGCTGTTCATCAATCCCTCCGGCGCGTGGGACGCGATAATGGAGGTCATGAAGAACTTCCTGCACTATTCCAAATCCGCCCTGCAGCTCAAGAATCTCGGCAACACCCTCGTGAAGACCGCGCCGCTGCTGATGTGCGCGCTGTCGGTGCTGTTCGCGTACAAGGTCGGCCTGTTCAACATAGGCGCGGCCGGGCAGTACGTCGGCGGCATCTGCGCGGGGCTGTACGCCGCGCTCGCCTGGGGCTGGAGCTGGCTGCCCTGTATGCTGCTCGCGCTCGCGGCGGGCGCGCTGCTCGGCGCCATCGTCGGCCTGCTGAAGGCCTACTGCAACGTAAACGAGGTCATCTCCGGCATCATGCTCAACTGGATAAGCCTGTACACCGCCAACATGATACTGACCACGGTCAAGGAAACCACCAGCCCCTATACCTTCCATGTGAAGGACGCGGCGCCCCAGGCGCTCCTGCCGTCGCTGGGACTTGAAAAGCTCTTCGCGAACAACGCCTATGTCTCCATCGCCATACCGCTGTCGATAATCATCGCGATAATCATCGCCGTCATCCTCGACAAGACCCGGTTCGGCTACGAGCTGAAGGCCACCGGCAACAATAAAAACGCCGCCAAATACTGCGGCATGGCCGAAAAGCGCAACATCATCCTGACGCTGGTCATCTCCGGCGCTCTGGCCGGTCTCGGCGCCTCGCTGCTGTATCTGACGGACTATGAGCAGTGGCAGTGCACCGCGTCCTCCGTGCCCGGCATGGGCTTCAGCGGCATTGCCGCCACCTTCCTCGGCGGGCTCAACCCCATAGGCACCATCTTCTCGTCCTACTTCATTCAGCACATCACCTCCGGCGGCGCGTACGTGGACAAGACCATGTACTGCTCCCAGATATCCGACCTCATCTCCTCCCTCATCATCTACCTCTGCGGCTTTGTGCTGTTCATAAAATACGCCATCTCCAGAGGCATCGAAAAACGGGAGGAAAAGGCCGCCATGGCGGAAAAAGAGGCCGCCGCGGCGGCTGAAGACGCGGAGAAGGGAGGCGATAAATAATGCTGCTGCTCATACAGTACACGCTTATCTTCTCCTCCGTGCTGCTGCTCGTGGCTCTCGGCGGCTGCTTTTCCGAGCATTCGGGCGTTATAAACCTCGGGCTTGAGGGCATCATGGTCATAGGCGCGCTCGGCGGCGCGCTGACGATGCGCTATCTCCCCGCGGGCACGCCCGCCGTCGCAATGGTGCTGCTGGTGCTGCTCGCGGCGATGGTCTTCGGCCTCATGTACTCGGCGCTGCTGGCCGTGGCCTGCATCAACTTCAAGGCCGACCAGACCATTGTCGGCACCGCGCTCAACATGCTGGGCACGGCCGCCGCCACGGTGCTGGTGAAGGCCATAAACACCGCCGCGAACCCGAACGACGTCTCCTCCACCATCCAGTATATAGAGGCGAAAAAGTCCTTCATCGTGAGCATAGGCAGCTTTGAATTCAACTGGTTCATGGTCGTCGCCGTCCTCGCGCTGGTCTTCGCCTTCGTGACGCTGTACAAGACCCGCTTCGGCCTGCGCCTGATGGCCTGCGGCGAGCACCCCCAGGCGGCGGACTCCGTCGGCATCAACGTCTATAAGATGCGCTGGGCGGGCGTGCTCATCTCCGGCTGCCTCGGCGGTCTCGGCGGTATCTGCTACATTCTGGCCGGCGTCTCGGAGTGGAAATTTGAAAACGGCGTGGCGGGCTTCGGCTTCCTCGCGCTCGCGGTCATGATCTTCGGCCAGTGGAAGCCGCAGCGCATCGCGCTCGCGGCGCTGCTCTTCGGGCTGTTCCGCGCGCTCTCGAACGTGTATTTCGGCTTTGATTTCCTCGTCTCGCTGAACATCCCCGGCTCCGTGTACAACATGATGCCGTACATCATCTCGCTGCTCGTGCTGGCCTTCACCTCGCAGAAATCCCGCGCCCCCAAGGCCGAGGGCATTCCCTACGACAAGAGCACGCGATAGCGCGCTGTATCTTCCCCTCACCGCGGCGTTTCCCGCCCGCGCGGAAAACGCAGCGGATTTAGAGTGTCAGAGACTCCTCAGATTGCAGACAAAGCCTCGCAGAGATTTTCTCCCGCAGGAGAAAAATAGATTAAAAAAA
>JAYFNM010000060.1:0-17015 GCA_034933465.1 Oscillospiraceae bacterium
AGACGCGCCCGGCTGTTCAGCCCGGGCAAAGAACTCATCGCCGGGAGAGCACGCTCCCGGCGATGAGTTCTTGGCACACGGATATTTGAAGTATTTCGGTTAGGGGAATAGGGGGGGTACTATATCAGTCGGCGTGCTCCGGCTGGGAATAGTCGGACAGGATCTCGCCGCTCGCGGCGTCTACGGAATACTGGTACTCCGTGCCCTGGGAATCGAACTCCAGCTCATACCAGGCAGAGCTTCCCTCTTTTTTAAATTCGACCTCCGTCTCCGTCACCTGCGCGACGGTCAGTCCGGCCTTGTCGAGCGCGGCCTGGAGCGCCGCGTCCCTGCCTATGTACAGCTGATTGTGCCGCCAGACAAAATATCCGCCGATGCAGCCGCCGACAACTATTAACGCAAGAAGAACGATGAGTATCGTTTTTAAAGTTTTTTTCATTTCTCCGCTCCTTTTTCTTTTATGAGCTGATTATACGGGCATTTTTTAAGAAAAAAATTAGTTCCCGCGTTTTTTTCAGCGCCCCGGCCTGTCAAAGAAGTCGTTGCCGACTTCTCTGACAGGCTTGATACGCTCTTTCTTCCAAACCGAAGCTCAACGAAGTGGGTTCGGTTTGGATAAGGAAGAATTTTCCCGTCCGGCTCCGTTTTCCGCGCATGCGGGAAACGGAGCGGTAAGGGGAACTTCTGACGCGCGGATGACGGTTCCGCTGCGGCCGGAGAGCGCGAGCGGAGCCTTCTCGAGCGAGCAGATGACGGCGCTGCGCGCCGGCGCGGACTCGGCGAATTTTACGGCCGCCTCTACCTTCGGCAGCATGCTGCCGGGGGCGAAATGCCCCGCCTCGGCGTAGGCGCGCGCCTGCTCGGGCGTGAGACGCTCGAGCTGCCTCATGCCGGGGCGGCCCGTTGCCGTGAGCGACGACTATCTCATTGCCCTGCTCTATCAGTTCCGAAAGGGTCTTCGCGGCCTCGGCGGCGCGCGCTCTCTGCTCGGACGGGGTATTGCCCAGGGCGTTCCCGCCGAGAGCCGCAACTATTCTCGCCATGGCTCAGCGCGTCTCCATGCCCGCGAGGAAGGCGTCCAGCTCCTCCATGGCGGCCGCCTTTTGCAGCTGCGTGGCGGAGGCTCTGCCGCGGGTGAAATAGACCAGCAGCCCGCGCATGGCCGTCAGACGGTTCCAGGCCTGCTGCCAGCAGATGGAGCTTGCGCTGTCGGCCACCTCGTCGGTGACGTCCTCGCCGCGGGTGCAGGGCAGGCAGTGCATGAACTTGCAGCCGATATTGCCGAGGCTCATCAGCTCCCGGTTGACCTGATACGCGCCGAAGACGCGCACGCGCTCCTCCTTCGGCATCTCGTTTTCATACAGGCCGTACCAGACGTCGGTATAGATGAAGTCCGCGCCGCGGACAGCCTCCCGCTCGTCGGTGACGGCGAAGCTGCCGCCGCTCTCGTCCACATGCCTTTGCAGGATGGCTCTGTGCTCGCCGTCGAGCTGATGCCCGGCGGGGCCGTACTGCGCGAAGCTCATGCCGAGCCTGGTGCAGATAAAGCCGAGCGAGGCGCAGACCTGCGTCGCGTCGCCGACGAAGACGACCTTGCAGTCGCGAAGCCGCTTGCCCATGGGCAGGTTTTCGAGCATGGTTATGACGTCGGCCACGGCCTGGGTCGGGTGAGCATAGTCGGACATGGCGTTGATGACCGGGACGGAGGCGGCGCGGGCGATCTCGACGACGCTGCTGTGCTCGGCGACGCGGGCCATAATGATATCCACGAGCCCGGAGAGCACCTTGCCGGTGTCGCCGATGGTCTCGTGCCCGCCGAGCTGTATCATGCCCGGTCCGAGATACTGCGCGTGCCCGCCGAGCTGCGCCATGGCGGTCTCGAAGGAGACGCGGGTGCGGGTGGAGGACTGCTGGAAGATCATCGCAAGGCTCATGTCCCGCATCAGGGGCGGATAGTAGCCCGCGCTGACGGCTCGCTTTATCGCAAGCGAGAGCTCTATCATCTCCGTCAGCTCCTTCGCGGTGAAATCGCAGGTGGTCAGAAAGTCTTTTTTCATTGAAGAGTACTCCTTTAACAGTTTATCAGGCGCGCTTTTTCCCCGCCGCGTACAGCCAGCAGCCCACGCCTATCGTCAGCGCGACGCCGATGAGCTGCATCCAGAAGCCGTAGCTGCCGGTGTCCCAGTCGATGAGCAGCCAACAGGCGAGCGCCACGCACAAAAAGCAGACGACGCTGCATATCCACATGCCGGCCTTCCCGCCGGGGACCTCGTAATTGCGGGGCGTGGGGTCGGTATACTTGAGCTTGAGGGCGGCCGGGAACATGAAGAGATAGTTGAGCATGAAGACGATGGAGGAAAACGAGAAGATGGTCCAGAAGATGTCGTTTGCGCTGCCGGAGAGCAAAAAGTTCAGCACGATGAGCGCGGAGGCGACGGCGCCCATAATATAATAGAGGTTGTCCGAGGTGCCGTAGCGCGGATGCCGATGCGCGAGGAGCTTCGAGCGCCGGTCGAGCTCTGCCGCCTGAAAGGCCTCGTTCGCGCCGAGGCACCAGGTTATCATGTTGGCGACCAGCGACAGGATGGAGAGCACGATGAGCACATAGAACACCGGCGCGGCAGCGCGCCCGAACACGGAGCACAGCTCCCTGAGCGCGTAGACGAAGCCGTCCACCGCGTCTATATCGGCGGCGTTTATCGCGGCGAGGACGCCAAAGGTACCGAAGCAGTAGAGCAGCGTGATGGCCGCGCCCGCGATGACGGTCATCCGCGGGACGGTGCGGCGCGGGTCGTGTATCCGCGAGCCGATGGAGCCGATAAGCTCGAAGCCGAGCAGATTATAGACTATCGCGCCGACGTAGGAGACGGCGTTGTCCATGCCGGGTATCCAGTTGGCGACGGAGAAATCGTTGGCGAAGCCGAACTTCAGCCCGTAGGCCACGCCCATCGCGCCGAAGACGACGAGAATGCCCATCTTCACGACGGCCATTACCCCCGAGACCGTCACGGACAGCTCTATCCCCCGCACGCCGATGAAGACTATCACCCAGCACATCGCCACCGCTATGGCGGCCTGCGCCGTGAGGCTCATGCCGGGGAAGACGGCGATGCTCAGCCAGCCGGAGAAGGCCACGAAGACCGCCGGCATCCAGAAGGCGACGTTTATCCAGTACATCCAGCCGACCAGCACGCTCGGGAACTCCCCGAAGGCGCGCCCCACCCAGCTCACAATGCCGCCGTCGTCCGGGAAGCTGCTGCCGAGCTCGGCCGACAAAAGCCCGTAGGGTATAAAAAAAACTACGGCCGCGATTATCCACACGCTGATGGCCGAGACGCCGATCATCGCGGGGGCGACAAAGGAATCGAGCGTGAGCACGCCGCAGACCGTGAAGAGCACGGTGCTGACAAGGCTCACTTTTTTATTGTCTTCCATGGCTTTTTCTCCTTATTCCGCCCGCGCCTCAGCCCCTGGGCTGCTGCTGGGTGATGCAGTGGATATTGCCGCCGCCGTATACGATCTCGGTCGAATATACGCCGACCGCCCTGCGCTCGGGGAACATCTCCTGTATCTGCTCCAGCGCGAGCGCGTCGTACTCGTCGCCGTACTGCGGGACGATGACGCCGCCGTTGACGATGAGAAAATTCATATAGGAGGCGATGCATATCTCGCCGTCCTCGCGCGGGCAGGCGCTGTCAACGCGGTCTATGGTCTCCGCGCCGCGCAGGAGCGTCGGCTTTTTTGGCATGGTGAGCTTCCAGACCCTGAGCGCGCGCCCCTTCGCGTCCGTCGCCGCCGACAGCGTCCTGTACGCGGCCTGACACTGCTCGTAGAAGGGGTTTTCCGCATCGTCCGTCCAGATGCAGGCGACCTCCCCCGGGCGCACAAAGCAGGCGACGTCGTCCACGTGGCCGGTGGTCTCGTCCGGGTCGATGCCGTCCTTTATCCAGATTATCTTCTCGACGTTCAGATAATCCCTGAGCGTCCGCTCGATCTCCTCCCTGCTCATGTGCGGGTTTCTGCCCTCGGAGAGCAGGCACATCTCGGTTGTCAAAAGCGTGCCCTCGCCGTCAACATGGATGGAGCCGCCCTCAAGGACGAAATCATCGGTGCGGTAGCTGTCGATATTTTCTATCTCGCAGACCTTGCGGGCGATGGCGTCGTCGGCGTCCCAGGGGAAATACAGGCCGTCCGCAAGGCCGCCGTAGGCGTTGAACCTCCAGTCGGCCGCGCGGACGCCGCCCCTGCCGTCTATCAGAAAGCTCGGCCCGGTGTCGCGTATCCACGCGTCGTCCATGGAGCACTCTATGACGCGGATGTCCGCGCCGAGGCGCTCGCGGGCGTTTGCGTACTGCGCGGCGCTCGCGAGCACGGTGACGGGCTCGAACCCGCTTATTACCCGCGCGACCTCGGCATAGGCCGCCTGCGCGCTCTTGCCGCCGTTGCGCCATACGTCGGGGCGCTCCGGCCACAGCATCCAGACCTGCTTCTGCGTTTCAAACTCCCCGGGCATTCTGTACCCGTCCCTCTTCGGCGTGCCGCTCAATCTCTTTGCCATTTTTTTATATCCTTCCTGTCGTTTTGTTAAAGTCTGCGCATCTGTGTATAGCTTGCGCGATAATCCGGGGAAAATGCGCTTGCTTTTGGCGGCGCGCGGCTTTATAATGAAATTGCTTTGATGCGGAGATGCGGGGGATGCCTCCGCGTCTTTTTCTTTTGACGGGGGAAAAGGCTTTTTAAGAATATTCTTATAAATTCGCTGTATTATTTGGGGGAATGGGGGCGGAGACTGTATGAGGATCCTTGTAGTGGAGGACGAAAAAAATCTGAACCGGATAATCTCCGAGGCGATGGAGGACGAGGGCTACAGCGTGGATCGCTGCTTCAACGGGCGCGACGGGCTGGAATACGCCTCGGGCGCGGATTACGACGTGATAATCCTTGACATCATGATGCCAAAAATGAACGGTCTGGACATGGCGCGCCGCCTGCGCGCCGACGGGAAGCACACGCCCATCCTGTTTCTGACCGCGCGCGACAGCATCGCCGACAGGGTGGAGGGTCTTGAGAGCGGCGGGGACTACTATCTGGTCAAGCCCTTCGATTTCAAGGAGCTCATGGCCGTGGTGCGCGTGATGACGCGCAAATACACCGGCAACCGCTCCAACGTATACGCCGCCGCCGACCTGAGCGTGGACACGGCCGCGCGCACGGTGACGAGAGGCGGGAGGGACATCGAGCTCACGGCGAAGGAATTCTCGCTGCTGGAATACATGCTGCGCAACAAGGGCGTCGTCCTCTCGCGCGAGATGATAGAGAACAACCTCTGGAACTACGACTATGAGGGCGGCACCAACGTGGTGGACGTATACGTCGGCTATCTGCGGCGCAAGATGGACACGGGCTTCGACAAAAAGCTCATACACACCGTGTGGGGCACCGGCTGGGTGCTCAGGGAGGATTGATATCATGTCCGTCAAGCTCAGACTTACGTTGTGGTTCGCGCTGATGGTGTTCATCCTCGCGGCGCTGGTGCTGGTCTTCGTGCTGGTCGTGAACGGCTCGTCCGTCACGGACGACCCCACGGGACGGCTCGTCAGCATGGTGCAGGCGAACCTGGACGATATCGAATTTGAAAACGGCCGTATGGAGTGGGACGATCTGGACCCCTACAAGCGCGGGGTCTACTGCTCCTTCTTCGACGCCGACGGGACGCTCCTGCTCTCGGCCGACAAAGAGGGCGTAAGCGTGACCGACCTGCCCTTTCAGGAAAATATCGTGCGCACCGTCACGATAGACGGGGTAGACTATTACACCTACGACCGGTATATGGACATGGATATAGGCGGGATATGGGTGCGCGGCCTTGTCTCGACGACGGACAGCTCCGGCCTGATGCACACCCTGCTTATCCTGACCTTCACTCTCCTCCCGGCGCTGGTGGTGCTCACGCTCGGCGGCGGCTGGCTGATAGCCTGGGGCGCTTTCAGGCCGATGAACAAGATCCTCGCCGCCGCGGACTCCATCTCCGACGGGGGCGACCTCACCGCGAGAGTCAATCTCCGGCGCGGCCCGACGGAGATGAAGCGGCTGAGCCAGTCCTTCGACAAGATGTTTGCCCGGCTCGAGCGCTCATTCAACGCCGAGCGGCAGTTCACCTCCGACGCCTCGCACGAGCTGCGCACGCCCATAACCGTCATCCTCGCCGAGTGCGACAGAGCCCGGCGCAAGGACAGGACGCCCGAGGACTTTCTCGCCTCCATCTCCGTCATAGAGGAGCAGGGCAGGGGCATGTCCGACCTCGTGCAGGAGCTGCTCGGCCTGACGCGCATAGAGCACGGCACCGACCGCTATCAGCTCCGCGATTCCGACCTGAGCATATTCGTCGAGTCCTGCTGCGGCGAATTCCAGCCGGCGGACAGCCGCGGCATCACGCTGGAGACGGATATAGACAGCAGCGTCTGCGTCCCGTTCAACAGCGCGCTCATATCGCGCGTCGTGCAGAACCTGCTGCAAAACGCCTATAAATACGGCCGCGAGAACGGCCACATCTGGCTCACGCTGCGCCGCGACGGCGACAAGGCCGTGCTCAGCGTCAGGGACGACGGCATAGGCATCGCCCCGGAGAACCTCGACAAGGTCTGGCAGCGCTTCTGGCAGGAGGACATGTCCCGCAGCGCGGACGGCGGCAGCGGCCTCGGCCTCGCGATGGTCAGGGAGATAGCGGAATTTCACGGTGGCAGCGCCTCCGTGGTGAGCGAGCCCGGCAAGGGCAGCACCTTCACAATAAAAATCTGAGGGTTTTTCGATAGTTATTTTTTCTTTTAATTTTATTCTTAGAATTTCGGGTTATCCTTTGATCATAACAGGGAGACAACAGAGAGCTTCCCAAATATAATTGAAAGGATAATAAAATTATGAATAACAATATTTCTTATATCGACGCCGTCCTCGCAGTACTCACGGAGGTAAACCTCAACGAAAACGAAGCCCGCGGCTACGACGCCTCCCTCAGCGGCAATCAGTATCGCGTCACCTTCCGCACCGACTATCTCAAGTACGAGGCCTATGTGGACGCCGTCACCGGCGAGGTGCTGGGGCTGGACTTTGAGCCGACCATCTATGTCGAGACCGCCGCCGCCCTTGATCCCGGCCTCTCCGTCATCCCCACCGACGATGATTTCGCCGCCTGAAAACAACGAAA
This sequence comes from Oscillospiraceae bacterium, assembly GCA_034933465.1. Taxonomy (GTDB): domain Bacteria; phylum Bacillota; class Clostridia; order Oscillospirales; family Oscillospiraceae; genus Limivicinus. The sequence goes on from JAYFNM010000060.1 coordinate 7,205, forward strand.
CAAGCGCCCGGAAAGAGAAATCCATCTCTTTCCGGGCGGTTTTTTGACACTCCGGCTTTTTCTGTTATCAATCCCTTTTTTCCCGCGCGGAGGCGTGTATCTTGTTCTCGAAGCGGTCCTTCTCGCCGTTTCCGGGGAGCGCGGTCGGGTACTCTCCGCCGAAGCAGGCGGCGCAGAAGCCGCCGTATTCGTCCCCTGCAAGGCGCAGGACGTTATCCATGCTCAGATAGCCCAGCGAGTCCACGCCGATGATCTGCGCGATCTCCTCCACGGAGTGGTGGTTTGCGATGAGAGCCTCCCGGTCGTCGATATCCGTGCCGTAATAGCAGGGGGCGACGAAGGGCGGGGCGCTCACGCGCATGTGTATCTCCCTTGCGCCCGCGGCGCGGAGCAGGCCGATGGTCTTGCGGCAGGTCGTGCCGCGGACGATGGAGTCATCGATCATTATGACGCGCTTGCCCTCCACGACGGCGCGGATGGGGTTGAGCTTGATATTGACGCCGTTTTCCCGCATCGCCTGCGTGGGCGAGATGAAGGTACGGCCGATGTACTTGTTCTTGGTGAAGCCTATCGCGTAGGGTATGCCAGACTCCTCCGCATAGCCGAGCGCCGCGTCGAGCCCGGAGTCCGGCACGCCGATGACGACGTCCGCCTCCACTGGGTGCTCCTGCGCCAGGAACGCGCCCGCGCGCTTTCTCGCCATGCAGACGCTGCATCCGTCCACGATCGAGTCCGGCCGGGCGAAATATATGAACTCAAAGACGCACATGCTCTGCCTGACAAGTCCGCAGTGGCTCCTGTCCGTCCTTATGCCGTCCTGATTTACGATGACTATCTCGCCCGGCAGCACGTCCCGCACGAGCCTCGCGCCGACGGCGTCCAGCGAGCAGGACTCGGACGCGAAGACTATCTTCCCGTCCTCGCGCCGCCCCATGCACAGCGGGCGAAACCCGTGCGGGTCGCGGGCGGCGATGAGCTTTGTGGGGGAGGATATCACCAGCGAATACGCGCCCTCTATCCTGTCCATCGCGGCGGACACCGCCTTTTCTATCGAGCCGCAGCGGAGCCGCTCCTGCACGATGATATAGGCGATAACCTCGGAATCGGTCGTGGTGTGGAAGATGGAGCCGTTCTGCTCGAGCTTGTGCCTCAGCTCGATGGAATTGGTCAGATTGCCGTTGTGCGCGAGAGCCATGCGCCCCTTGTGGTGGTTTATGACCAGCGGCTGGACGTTTCTCTTGTTGTCCGAGCCCGTAGTGGCGTAGCGCACATGGCCGACGGCGATGTTGCCCTGTCCGAGGGAGGCCAGATGCTCCGGCGTGAACACGTCGTTGACGAGACCCACGTCCCTGTAGGCGGAGAACACGCCGTCGTCGTTTAAAACTATGCCGGCGCTCTCCTGCCCGCGGTGCTGCAAGGAGAACAGCCCGTAATACGCCAGCTGCGCCAGATCCGCGGTTTCGGCGGAATAAACGCCGAACACACCACATTCTTCGTGAATATGGTGTGTGTCGATAAGGGAGGGCTCAGCGTGCTTCATGCTCAAGCAGCCTCTTCATGACCTCCGCGTAGGCGTCCTCAACTCCGCCGAGGTCGCGGCGGAATCTGTCCTTGTCCAGCTTCTCGTGGGTCGCGGCGTCCCAGAGGCGGCAGGTGTCGGGGCTTATCTCGTCGGCGAGGACTATGCTGCCGTCGGCCAGACGGCCGAACTCCAGCTTGAAGTCCACCAGCGTCACGCCGCAGTCCGACCAGAAGGCTCTGAGAAAATCGTTGACGCGGAAGGCGTAGCTCTTTATCGTCTCTATCTCCTCCGCGCTCGCGAGCTTCAGGGCGAGGGCGTGATATGTGTTTATGAGCGGGTCGCCCAGCTCGTCGTTTTTATATGAGAACTCTATGGTGGGTCTGTCGAAGACGATGCCCTCCTCCACGCCGTAGCGCTTGGCGAAGGAGCCGGCGGAGATATTGCGGATGATGACCTCCAGCGGCACTATCCTCACGCGCTTTACGAGGGTTTCCCTCTCGCTGAGCTCGCGCACCAGGTGCGTGGGCACTCCGGCCTTCTCAAGCTCCGCCATGAGCAGGTTGCTCATGCGGTTGTTGATGACGCCCTTGCCGCTGATCGTCCCCTTTTTGAGGCCGTTGAACGCCGTCGCGTCGTCCTTGTAGTCTACAATAAGAAGCTCGGGATCGTCGGTCGCGAACACCTTCTTGGCCTTGCCCTCATAGAGCTGTTCCATCTTCCGCATGATGTTAGTCTCCTTTATATTAAGCTCCGTCTTTCGGCAGATATTTATGCTCGGATATTATCACCGTATTTTGTGTTTTGCAATACGCCCGACCCCTTTTTGTAGAATGTCACAGACCCGCTCTGAAACCCGCTCCGGTTTTTAATTCCATTGACCAAATGAACCGGCGCGGGCAAAAGCCCGCGCCGGTTTGCTCATGTTCATTTCATCGTATTGCTCAGCGTGCCGACGCCCTCTATCACTATGTCCACCCGGTCGCCCGCCTTTATCCAGCGGCTGTGCCCGTCCTTGTGCTCCAGCGCGACGCCGCTCGGGGTGCCTGTGAAGATGAGGTCGCCCGGCTCGAGCCGGAGATATTTCGAGGCGTAGCTTATTACCTTCGCGCAGTTGAATATCATGTCGGCGGTGCTGCCGTCCTGCCGCAGCAGGCCGTTGACATAGCTCCTCACGCGCAGACCCGCGGCGGGGTCTATGCTGTCGGCGGTCGCGATGCAGGGGCCGCAGGGGCCGAAGCCCGGCATGGTCTTGCCGATGAGCCACTGGCCGCTGCGCAGCTGCGCCTCGCGGCAGCTCAGGTCGTTGCCGCAGGTATAGCCGAAGACGCAGTCCATGGCCGCCGCCTCGTCCACGCCCCAGGCCGTCCTGCCGATGACGATAACGAGCTCCGCCTCATAGTCGTAGCTCTGCTCCCAGCCCGGCAACTCGACCTGCGCGCCCGACGGGACAAGTGCGTTGGCAAACTTTGAAAACAGCACAGGCTGCTCCGGCGCCTTCATGTTTATCCCGGCCGCGTGGTCGCGGTAATTGAGCCCAACGCACAGGAGCTTTCCCGGGCGGCAGACAACGTTGGCGTACTCCGGCTCCTCCACGGCGGGCAGGCTCCCGTCGCGCTCGATACGGCGCAGCTCGTCCAGACCCGCGCCCGCTATGACCGCGTCCATATCCGGCTCAAACCCGGCCGCCGCCGCGTCCACGACGCCCCTGCCGGTCACTACGCCGAGATGTATGCGGCCGTCCGCGATTATATTGCAGAGCTTCATATGATCATCCTCCGACACGTTATGGAGGATATTATATACCGCCGCTGTCCCCCGCGCAAGAGCGCGCGGCCGATTTATCTGCCCTTGAGCGCCGCCGTCAGCTCCCCCCAGAGCTCCACCAGCCTGAAACGCAGCTCATAGCCCTCGCTCTCGGTCACAAGGGCGAAATCGTCCTCGCTCATGACGCTCTGCACCTGCTCGGCCTCGGCGGCGGACAGGCACAGCGGCGGGAACACTATGCACCACCAGTTGTTCCCCCTGCCCGCGCCCAGCACGACGCGCAGGGATTCGTACTTCCCTGCCGGGAGGGTGAAGCCCTCGTACTGCCGCGTGGGGAAGCTCTCGCAGCCGAGCGTGACCGTGACCTCCCTGCCCTTGGAGGCCGCCGCCGCGGCTTTGGCTATCCCCTCGAGCTCGCCCGAGATGAGCTCCCGCGCCGCGGCGCTGTCGCCTGCCCCCTTGAGCCTCGGGGCGAGATATGCCAGCACCGCGTCGCGCACCTCGAGCTTGAGCGCCTGCTCGGCCTCGTCGTCCGACACGGCCACGACGTGCAGCCGGATGAGGCTGCCGCTGATGGCGCTCTGCCTCGCCTGCGCCCAGGTTCCGGCGCAGAGGGACAGGCACAGCGCGACGAGCGCCGCCGCCTCCCAGAGCTTCAGTTTTCCGCATTTATCCATGAAAAAACCGCCTTACTATGTATTACACACAGTATGGGCGGTTTTTCCGGTTTTCATACCGTCTACAGGTATCTTTTGACCGGCCGCGCCGTCCGGCAGAAGCGGAAATCCCTGCCGAGCGACCGGCACACGGCCTCCGCCGTGCGCTCGAGCGCGAAAACGCCGAACACCGCGGAGCCCGTCCCGGTCATTATGGCGCCCAGCGCCCCATGGTCGAGCATCCGGCTCTTTATCTCCGCCACGGTGCGCATACGCCGGTCGTCCACATCCTCAAAGACGTTGTACATCCGCCTGCATATCTCGCCGAGATCCCGCTCCTCGAGCGCGCGGATTATGCCGGCGGTATCGGGGTGGCGGCGCAGCGGCGCGCAGTCGAGCTTTTTGAACAGCTCCGGCGTGGACACGGAAAACTCCGGCTTGCAGACGGCGAAAACGCAGTCCGGCAGCGGCGGCAGCGGCTCGAGCCGCTCGCCGCGCCCCTGCGCGAGCGCCGTGCCGCCCGCCACGCAGAAGGCCACGTCCGAGCCGACCGCGGTCGAAAGCTCCTCCAGCTCGCGCGCGGAGAGCCGCCCCCCGCAGAGCGCGTTCAGGCCGCGCAGCACCGCCGCCGCGTCCGCCGAGCCGCCGCCCATGCCCGCGCCCACGGGGATGCGCTTTTTTATGTCTATGCGCGCGCCCATGCTCTGCTCGCCTATGGCCGCGAAATAGCTCTTCGCCGCGCGGACGGCGAGATTGCGCTCGTCGGACGGGATATAGCTCAGGTTCGTGCCGGCGGAGAAGCGGCCGCTCTCGTCGAGCGCGATACGAAGCTCGTCGCAGACGGACACGGTCTGCATGACCATGACCATGTCGTGATACCCGTCGTCCCGCCTGCTCGCGACGTCCAGCGAAATGTTGAGCTTGGCGTAAGCTCTTTCTCTTATCTCCCTCATTGCCTCACTCTCGCTCAAAAAGATATACTCTCAGCTCATAGGGCCTTGTTGTAAAGCCGTTAGAGATGATGAAATTGACCTCGTAATTTGCCAGCGCTATCGCGCCCTTCGCGAGCTCCACGCCCTCGGGCGCCTCGAAGCGGAGCTGCTCGGAGGTGAAGGAGCAGATCACCAGCAGACGCTGCCCCTCGTACAGGCGCTCATACACATACATTTTTTTGTTCTCGGGGAACAGTTCCCGGTAAACTCCATAGAGTACTATCGGGTGCTCTTTCCGGAATTTCAGCAGCTTTCTGTAAAAGTTCAGGATGGAGTCCGGGTCGTCCTCCTCCGAGCGCACGTTTATGCGCTTATAGTTCTCGTTGACAAAAAACCAGGGCACTCCGGTGCTGAAGCCCGCGTTTTTCGCGTCCGACCACTGCATGGGCGTGCGCGCGCTGTCGCGGCTCGAGCGCTGCGTCAGCCTGAGCACCTGCCCGCGCGGCAGCAGCCTTGAGAGGATGCGCGCGGAGTTTCGCGTCATCACGTCCGGGTACATATTCACGCTCGGCAGGCTCATGTTCAGCATACCTATCTCCTGACCCTGATACACGAAGGGCGTGCCGCGCTGGAGGATATACATCGCGGCGAGCATCTTGCCGCTCTCCTTGTGGTGGTACTCGCTGCCGTAGCGGCTGATGATGCGCGGATGGTCGTGGTTCTCGATATACAGCGCGTTCCACGCCCTGCCCTCCAGCTTCGTCTGCCAGTCGGAGAAGGCGCGCTTCATCTTGAGCAGGTCGAAGCGCCGCGGCAGCGCGTCCAGAAGGAAGCAGTCCGCCTCCATGTGTGAAAAGCCGATCATCTCGTCGAGGACCTTTCCGGGTCCCTCCGTCACATAGCGCAGCGCGATCTCCGGCGTGGTCATCGGGCTCTCGCCGACGGTAAAACAATCGTAATAATCTAACACATCCCTCTTGAATTCCGCGAGATAATCGTGTACTCTATGGCGGTTGGAATAGTGCTTCATGCCGTTGGCCATAGGGAGGCGCGGATAGGTGCTCGGCAGGCCGGGGGTCTTGGAGATGAAGGTTATAACGTCCTCCCTGAAGCCGTCCACCCCCATGTCCAGCCAGAAGCGCATTATGTCCTTCACTTCCTGCCGCACCTTCGGATTGTCCATGTTCAGGTCCGGCTGCTTTTTTGCGAACAAATGCAGATAATATTCGTCTAAATTACTGTCGTATTCCCACGCGCCGCCCTCGAACAGGCTTGTCCAGTTGTTCGGCGGCAGCCGCTTTCCGCCCACGACGCGCCCCGGCCGCCAGTAGTAATAGTCGTGGTAGGGGTTGTCCCTGCTCTTGCGGCTCTCCTTGAACCACCGGTGCTCGTCGGAGCTGTGGTTGACCACCAGGTCCATAAACACGCGCAGCCCCCTCTCGTGGGCGCCGTCGAGCACCTGCCTGAATATCTCCAGGTTCCCGTAATCCGGGTGGATATCCGTGTAATCCGAGATGTCGTAGCCGTAATCGGCGTTTGGCGAGGGATAGAGCGGGGAAAACCATATGGCGTCCACATTCAGGCTTTTGATATAGTCCAGCTTCGACAGCACGCCCCAGAGATCGCCTATCCCGTCTCCGTTCCCGTCGCAGAAGCTGCGCGGCCATATCTGATATACCGCCATCTCCTTGTACCACTGAGCGTTCGCCATTTGTCCTCCCCCTTCGAAATAGCCGGCCGTCCGCCGATGCCGCGCGGGCAGAAGGCTCGTTTTAATTATTGTATCACAGGAATTTATTTATCACAACGCCCCGGCTCCATATTTTTCTGCGCGCCCGGCGCGCCCAATATCTTGCGGTATTTTTTGACAAACATCCGGCTTTTTTGCAAATATTGACTTTTATGCTTAAATAAGGTACTATATCTCTATGTGTCTTGAAAGGATATATTGATATGAACAAGCGTCTTATATCAACGGCGGTCATCCTGCTCTTGATTTTTTCGATACTCCCGGCCGCGTATGCCGACGTCACCTATCCGGCGCCCGGCAATATCGAGGCCGGAAGCCAGCTCGACCACCTCTGGGCCGTCGTGTCCACCTCCGACACGGTGACTCCGCTGGGCAACACCTTCCCGGACGGGGTACTGCTCGAGACCGAGGACAAGTCAGACGGAAAATACATCTACCTGCGCGGCACGCCGACCGCCGTCGGCTCGTTCGACTGCGTCATCAGCATAAACGGCGTCTCCAATCTGCTCTGCACGCTGAATATCGTCCCCTCCGTGCCCGTCGTAACGGCGAGCGCCGGAGTGAACTGTTACCTCAACGACCCGGCTCAGGTGAGCGTCTCCGCCACCGTTAACGACGGCGGCTCGCTGAGCTATCAGTGGTACTCCAACCCCAACAACAACACCTCCGGCGGCGAGGCGATACCGGGCGCCGGGAGCAGCGCTTATCAGGCGAACACCTCCCGCGTCGGCACGGTCTATTATTACTGCATAGTCACCAATTCCGGCGGCGGCAAGACCTCCTCCGCCGTCTCGCCGACCGTCTCCGTCACGGTGGGCGATATCTCCGTCACCTCCATCTCTGTCGAGACCCTGCCCGCCAAGACCGAGTATAAGGTCGGCAATACGCTCAACACCGCCGGGCTCACCCTGCTCGTGAAATACGGCAACGGAAGCAGCAAGACCGTCAGCCAGGGCTTCAGCGTCTATCCCACCAAGCTCAGCAAGGCCGGCACTCAGACCATAGAGATAAGCTATCAGGGTAAGACCAGCACCTTTACCGTCAGCGTCAAGCAGGCGGACGAGGTGATAGAGGGCATAGGCGTTCTCACGAAGCCCAGCAAGACCGAGTATGTCGTGGGCGACACGCTCGACCCCTCCGGCCTCTCCATCCGCGTATACACAAACAACGGCCACCGGGACGCGTATACCGACCTGGTGTGCTCCCCCACCGCCCTTAGCTCCGCCGGGACGCAGACAATAACCGTGACCTACGGCGGCAAGACCTGCACCTTCTCCGTCAAGGTAAGGGAGGCCGACAAGCCTGTCAGTCTCGCCGTCTCCACCCTGCCGACGAAGACCGCCTATACCGTGGGCGACAGCCTCGACACGGCGGGTCTCGTGCTCAAGCTCACCGGCAGCAGCGGCAAGAGCACCGATATTAGCGCCGGCTTTAGCTGCTCTCCGACCAGGCTCGACAAGGCGGGCAAGCAGGAGATCACCGTAAGCTACGAAAACCTCAAGTGCAAATTCACCGTGACCGTGGCCGAGAAGAGCGCCGACGCCACGGCGACGCCTGCCGTGTCGCCGTCCGTCCCGCCCACTCAGGCGCCGGAGGACGACGGCGCGCAGACGGCCAAGCCGAATATCGGCCGTTCTCTCGTCACCGTCATCATCGTCGCGGCGGCGCTGGCTCTCGTCGGGCTGTGCGCGTACGTGTTCATAATGCACCGCGGCGGCTTTGAAAAATTTGTGGAAAAGCTCAGGAACAGGTTCGGCGGCGGCCACCGGCACTGATATTACGGCGCCGGTGCGGGGCCGCGGGCGGTATATTTGCCGCCGCTGCCCCATACCGGCCTTTTTATCTGTTTTTTCTCTGAAACTTGTTGACACACGGGCCTTTTATATGGTATTATCTCAGGGCTGAATAAGGGAACGTCCATGCGGGTGTAGTTCAATGGTAGAACACCAGCCTTCCAAGCTGGATACGTGGGTTCGATTCCCATCACCCGCTCCACACCTCTGTTGGGTGAAATATGCGCCAATAGCTCAGCAGGATAGAGCAACTGCCTTCTAAGCAGTAGGTCGGGGGTTCGAGTCCCTCTTGGCGTGCCAAATTAATATTCATGGTGGGATTAGCTCAGTTGGCAGAGCACCGGATTGTGGTTCCGGGTGTCGTGGGTTCGAGCCCCATATCCCACCCCATATGAAGCTCCGCGGCCGGCTCCGCCGGCCTTTTTCTTAGGATTACCTAACCACCGCAATCTTGGGATGTAGTGTAATGGTAACACACCGGACTTTGACTCCGATATAGTGGGTTCGAGTCCCGCCATCCCAGCCAGCTGCCCCAGTAGCTCAGTAGGCAGAGCACCTGCCTTTTAAGCAGGGTGTCCGGGGTTCGAATCCCCGCTGGAGCACCACGCCGCAAAGCGCTGAAAATGTTGTGTTTTCAATGCTTTGCGGCTTTTTTATTTCCCTTTTCTTCATTGCAAAAAGTAGCATAAACAAGCAAATAATTACATATTATTCCCCAACAATTTCCCAACAAAAAAGGGCGGCAGAGCCTCGGCTCCCCCGCCCTTTTAAGTATAATCTTTCATGCCATATCATACTGGCTTAAGAGCGGCGCGATTACTCGCGCCGCTCCGTGTCGTGCTCCAGAATCCCGATGCGCCGTTCATGGTCGTTGATAGCGCGGCCATGCTCGCCTATCTCCTTTTGCATGTCCTTGTGGCTCTCCTCATTTCTGGTGCATTCCTTTTCGGATTCCTTCTCCATACGCTCAAGCCGCGTGTTGAGGGTAACAAGCGAAGTGTTGAGCTTAATCACCGGCTTTCCGACGGTGAAGAAGAGGCCAATAATGGCAATCAGCACCGTCACTACCGTCCATTCGTTCATTTTTTCCCCCGCTTACTTCTCCCCGTTGGGCTCGGTATAGCTCATCGCGCGCCTGCTGTCCGTGATGCCCATAGTCGTCGGGTCGATCAGCACGCCCATTGCCGACAGCATCATCAGCACAAGGTTTGCCGCCTGAATAACGCTGTCCTGCGTTATCACGGGCGCAATGTCAAACATTGCCAAGACCTGATAGACAAAGCTGATTATCAGCGCGACAAAGGCCGTCAGCCAGGTCTTGTTTTTAAATCTCACCTTCCAGTTCATGTCCTTCTCCTTTCATCCCAGCGTCAAAAGCGCTGTCCATGTGTCCC
>JAYFNM010000061.1:0-5571 GCA_034933465.1 Oscillospiraceae bacterium
GACAAAACGGGAATTTTGTAATATTATACCGTAATAATAGGCAAAATTCAATGTCACAGCCGAAAAAGCGGAGGGAGAAGCGGAACGCTTCCCCCTGCATTTTTTATACGCCCTTGTATTTGCGCCGCGTGGCGAGGCCGCCGCGAATATGGCGCTCGGCCTTGTTAATGTCAAGAAGCTGCCTGACCTGCCTGTATAGCCCGGGGTTAACTCGGGGCAGGCGCTCTGTGAGATCCTTATGTACTGTGGATTTGGAGATTCCAAACCGCGAGGCCGCGGAACGGACCGTGGCTTTGTTCTCGATGATATACACGGCCAGGTCACAGGCGCGCTCTTCAATATTTGTACGCACATACACCACTCCCAACACTCTCGTGCTTAATGTATATGAGTGTGCGGCGGGATATATGAGGTTTTGAAGAGAGGCTGAAAGGGGGGCGCAGGGTCGGAGACGCTTTTCAGGCTGCCAGAGGCACGGCTTGGGACAAAGCGGACGCGAGGGAGATCTTTTTCGGTAGTATGCGGGTAAATAGCTTGCGGACGGAGACGACGTCTGCGACAAATGCGGCTTCGAGTTCTACCCCGACCCCGCCGCCGCGAACCTGCGCGTCACCGCGCACAGCGGCGGCGCGGACTCCGTTACCCTTGAGTGGGATGGGATAAAGGATTATAACGACACAGCCTCAGGAGCTGTGACCACGCTCGGCACAGGCACCGTAGAGTACCGCATAGGCGATGGGGCATGTATAGATACCGGCAGCTCCGTGGGTACAGGCAGTCAGACTATCGACGTCGGCGTATGGAGCGAGGGCAGCTATGAGATATATGCATTGATCGGGGGAATTTTCTTCAGAAGGAGCTTCAGAAGAACCATCCGCAGGAGGTGATCGATGATGTTATTGCGACGAATCCCGTTCACGCGAAGATACCATCGGAAGAAATCGACAAGATCGCCGACGAGGTGATCAAATATGAACGTACCTGCGTCACCGGTATCTCTGCTGCGCTTGGCGTTCCAGGCGGCTTTGCAATGGCCGCCACGATTCCCGCAGATATTGCACAGTATTACGGGTACATGCTGAGAGCCACTCAAAAGCTGCTGTATTTGTACGGCTTTCCGGAAATAGATACAAAAGAGCGGGGACAGAAGTTCGATTCGGAGACGATCAACATTCTCGTCGTATGCCTGGGCGTAATGTATGGCGCGGCAGGCGCCAATAAAGCCGTCAAAGCCATGGCCAAGGCTCTCGCTTCGGGAGTGGAAAAGAAGCTGCTGAACATGGCCTTGACCAAGGGGACGATCTATCCGATAGTAAAGAATGTGGCAAAATGGTTCAGCATCAAGATGACAAAAGATGTGTTTGCGGGCTTCTTCAAGAAGGCTATTCCCGTTGTCGGCGGCGTGATAGGCGGAGGGCTTACCTTCCTGACCTTCAAGCCCTGCTGCGACAGGCTCAATGCCTCGCTGCGGGATACAATGCTGAGCAATCCGCTCCATCACGGCTCGGCGGAGGAGGACATAATAACAGACGAACCCCCAATTTATGTCGATGAAGCTTAGTTGAAACTGCATTACTGATAATTATGCCCGGTCGCCTCAGAGGAGGCGGCCGGGCGGCCTATATTTCCGGCCCCGGCTCCGAGGGGACAGGGCGCTCAATAGCGCTCAAAGGGAGTTTTATTGGACACGGAATTGTGATACTATACATAAAAAGCAGGTGTTTGGAAGAACGAGGCAAAAGAGCGCGCCGTACAGATCTCTATGAGCCCCTTCGATATGGAGACAAGCATCCCTCAAAAGCTGTGTGGGACTTTGAATGCGAGGTATAATATGGAGACTATCGAGCTTGGAAACGGGCAGTATCTTCTTCGCTTTGACTGCGGAGTGGACGACTTTTTTTACAGCAGGCCGGGCGGCTTGTTTGCTGCGGAGGCGTTCAAAGCGGCTGTGCATCGGCACTGGGTAAACGCCATTGTGCTTTATGGCCCCAATGGCTGCGGCAAGACCCATCTGGTCAAGGGCTTCTTTGGAGACTATATGCGTTTATACCCGAACCGCAAGGCGGCCATGATGTCTGCTGAACGCTTTGTTCAGGAGCTGCTTCAGGCGATACGCGAAAAACGACAGGGCGCTTTCTACGAAAAGTACGGCAGCTGTCAGCTGCTGATCCTCGACGACGCCTTTTGCCTGAAAGGGAAAGCTGATACACAGCGGAGGACAGGGGAGATATTCCAACGCATTGCGGCATCCGGCGGCCTTGCCGTGATTATCTTCGATGAAGAAGTACCGCCCGTTTACAAAGAATTCTGGCGCGCCGTCGAATATGGCATAGAAAAGAGCATTGCCTGCGACCTGTCGCTGCCGGACGAGGGATGCCGGAGAGCGTATGCGAGAAGCATCGTAAAAGCAGAGATGCCCGCCCTTCCGGAAGGTCTCGCGGAGCGCTTTGCACAGGAGCTGAAAACGATGAGCCAAATCAGGGCGACGATGCAAAAACACGCTTTGGAGGACAGGATAAATGATTGAATTAAGCGCAGGCGGGAGCCGCCTGCTTGCCGGGCTCATGGAGATTCCTCCGGATTTTCATGCGCTGCGACGCGAGCTGGAGGCGGGAGACTATACAGAGGAAGACGTCTCAATGGCGGCTGCCCAATTTTCCGAAGAGCTGTTTTATGAGAAGCCCGAAGAGGACTATGAAACGCACGCATTTCCCGGGACGCGGAGAGAACTGGTCGCTCTGTATCTTCGACAGGCGCACGCGCTGGGAAGCGGCGAGACTGTGAAATAATACGGCGCGCGCGACTTCGGAAGACACGCAGAGGGCGTTTTATTGGAAGAAAAAACGGGCAGACACGCGGCCGGGGACGGCCGGGGGAGGGGAAAATGGCTAAATCGGCAAACCAGAAGCTCAAGCTGCTGTATCTTATGAGGTATCTGCTCGAGCGCTCCGACAAAAAACACCCGCTTTCGGTGGCGGAGATGATCGCGGAGCTCGCGCGGCGCGACATCGCCGCGGAACGCAAGAGCGTTTACGACGATCTGGAGGCGCTGCGGGTGTTCGGCCTGGATGTGGTCCGGGTCAAGAGCAGAACCACCGGCTATTACATAGGCCAGCGGGATTTCGAGCTGCCGGAGCTGAAGCTGCTGGTGGACAGCGTGCAGTCCTCAAAGTTCATCACGCACAAAAAAACGCTGTCGCTGATAAGAAAGCTGGAGACGCTCGCCAGCGCGTATGACGCGCAGCTTTTGCAGCGGCAGGTCTATGTCCGCAACAGGGTCAAGTCCATGAACGAGAGCGTCTACCACAATGTGGACGAGATTTCCGGCGCGATAACAAACGACCGCGCGATACGCTTCAGATATTTCGAGTACGCCGTCACAAAGGAGCGCCGCTTCCGCAAGGACGGGGGCTTTTATGAGATAAGCCCTCTCGCCCTGATGTGGGACGACGAAAACTATTATATGCTCGGCTGGGACGACGCGGCCGGGCGGCTCAAGCACTATCGGGTGGACAAGATGACGGATATCTCCGAGACGGATATCCCGCGCGAGGGCGGAGCCGCCTTTGACGGCTCGGACATGTCCGCCTATTCCAAAAAGGTGTTCGGCATGTTCACCGGCGCGGAACAGACCGTGAAGCTGCGGTTCGCAAACCATCTTACGGGCGCGGTCATAGACCGCTTCGGCAAGGACGTGATAATAGTGCCGGACGGGGAGGACGGCTTTACCGTCACTCTCGATGTGGCGGTCAGCCCGAAGTTTTACGGCTGGCTGTTCGGCTTCGGCACAGAGGTGGAGCTGCTCGCCCCGGAGGGCGTCCGCGCGGAAATGCGCGATCTCGCAGAGAGCGTCGCGCGACTGCTCAGAACCGCCCGAGCAGACCCGCGAGACCCTCCGACTTGAAGATTCCCTTGTAGTAGCCGAGCTCATCGCGGATGAGGCTGTCGATCATTTTCATGCCCAGAAGCTCGACCGGAGCCTTGTCGTCGGTGAGGAGCCTGTCCCCGGGCGCATAGACCGTCAGGCCGGAGGCTATCTGCCGGGAAAGCGACCTCAGCTCCGCGTCGCCAAGGGCGGCGCCGCCGCGCGAGAGCGCGGCCGCCAGGTCGAAATCCGCCGCGAACAGCTCGCGGTTGGTGGTGGCGGGCACGTCCGCCGTGACGACGCAGCCGAAGACGGAGGCGATGGTGTCGCCGAGGTACTCGTTGATGCTGCCCTCGCCGTCGGAGTGCATGTTCATGTTGACGGCCATCACGCCGCCCTCCTCAAGATGCTCCTTCACCAGCGTGAAGAATTCCCGCGAGGACATCTGAAAGGGTATGGTGATATCCTGATAGGCGTCCACCAGGATGACGTCGTATTTCTCGTCGGAGGCCTGCAAATAGGCTCTGCCGTCGTAGGTGGTGACGCCGACGGCGGCCGGCATGTCGAAATATTCGTAGGCGAGCTCGCTTATTTTCGCGTCTATCTCGACGCCCTCTACGCTCGCGCCGGGAAAATATTTCAGGCACTGCGCGGCGTAGGTGCCGGTGCCGTTGCCGAGCACCAGTGTCCTCGGCCGCTCCTTTTCCGCCGCCCCTGCCATGACGGGCGCGGCGAGCGCGTAATCGTAATACATGCCGGTGAGCCCCTCGCCCTTCATCTTGACGGACTGTACGCCGAAGAGGACGTTGGTGGACAGAACGGTGCTCTCCTGCGTCTCCCTGACTTGCAGATAGTTGTACACGGACTCACCCTCGTAGGCGAGGTCGCTCTCCCAGAAGGCGAAGCTGCCCGAGCAGCCGAAGACCGAGAAGAGCGCGAACAGCGCGGCGGACACGGCGCACAGGAGCTTTTTCGTCCCGGCGCTGAGAAAATAGACAAGCCCGATGAGCAGGAGTATCCCGGAGAAGAGCAGGAAGGTCACGGAGGTGCCGACCGCCGGGATGGTGACGAAGGTGGGCAGAAAGGTGCCGAGGATGCTGCCGACGGTGTTGAAGGCGCCCAGCGTGCCGACGGTCTTTCCGCTGTCGTCAAGACTGCCGACGGTGTATTTCACGAGAGAGGGCGTGACCGTGCCGAGCAGGAAGAGCGGGAAGACGAAGATTATCATGCACGTCACGAAGGCCGCTATCACAAGAAAGCTCGAGTTTATCGTCAGCACGAGCGCCTCCGAGACGCCGAGAACGACATATTTGCCGAAGACGGGTATCGCGGCTATCCACAGCGCGGCGATGATGATGCGCCGGTAGAGCCGGTCGGGATTCGGGTCCCGGTCGGCGGCGCGCCCGCCCCAGAGGTTGCCGAGCGCCATGGCTATCATGATGGTGCCGATGATTATCGTCCACACTATCTGAGAGGAGCTGAAATACGGCGCGAGCAGGCGGCTTGCGCCTATCTCCACCGCCATGACCGACACCCCGGCAAAAAACTCGGTCAGATACAGGTAGGCCTTACTTTTCAAGATACGTCTTTCGTCCATCGGCATTTCCTTCCGTCTTCGTCATAATGGCAACATTATAACGAACCCGGCGGCAAAAGGAAAGAGCTTTTTGACGCTGAATCGGGCAGAGCCGTTCCGGCTCTGCCCG